>JAFSFK010000022.1 GCA_017435245.1 Oscillospiraceae bacterium
AATTGAAAGTTGAAAGTTGAAAATTGTGGTATTTTCCTTCGGAAAATAATTTAAAACGTCGGCGTAGCCGACACAATCATTTTCAATTTTCCATTTTCCATTTTCAATTATTATCGAGCGTCAGCTCGATAAACTGGAATTTAAATGAGGAAAGGAGGGGATATGGATGCTGTTTTCAAGCATACCGTTTTTGTATTATTTTCTGCCGGCGGTGCTGGCGGTGTATTTCCTTGTGCCGAAAAGCTGCAAAAATGGGGTGCTTTTGATCTCCTCGCTGGTGTTTTACGCCTGGGGCGAGCCGAAGTATGCATTTCTGATGATCGCCACCATCGCTCTTTTTTACGGCTGTGGACTGGCCATCGGCAGAAGCCGGCAGCAAAAGTGGAAGAAATTCTGGCTGATTGTATCGATTACGGTGAGCTTAGGACTTTTGGCAGTATTTAAATATGCAGACTTCTTTGTGGATAGTTTTAATGCCGTCACCGGACTGAGCATCCCCCTTCTGAAGCTGGCACTGCCCATCGGCATCAGCTTCTATACCTTCCAGTGTCTGAGCTATACCATCGATGTGTACCGGGGAACTGCCCAGGTGCAGAAAAATCCCATTTCCTTCGGTGCCTATGTGGCGCTGTTTCCCCAGCTGATCGCAGGTCCCATCGTGCGCTATGTGGATGTTGCCCGGGAGCTGGACAGCCGCACCCATAGCTGGGAGGATTTTTATCTGGGACTAAGACGGTTTTTGGTGGGCCTGGGTAAGAAAGTCCTCGTTGCCGACCAGTTTGCCCTCCTTGCCCAGCTGTTCCGCCAGTCCGATGAGAAGTCGGTGCTGTTTTACTGGATGTATGCCATCGCCTTTACCTTGAACATCTATTTCGACTTTTCCGGTTATTCCGATATGGCCATCGGTTTGGGCAGGATCTTGGGATTCCGGTTTGTGGAGAATTTCGATTATCCCTATCTGTCCGGCAGCGTTACGGAGTTCTGGCGGCGCTGGCACATCAGCCTTGGCAGCTGGTTCCGGGATTATGTGTATATCCCCATGGGGGGCAACCGGGTGAAAAGGAGCCGTTGGGTGCTGAATATTCTGACGGTCTGGATGCTCACCGGTCTGTGGCACGGTGCGGCCTGGAATTTTGTCCTGTGGGGCCTTGGATTTGCGGTACTGCTGCTTCTGGAAAAGTGGGTTCCCAAAATGAAGGCTTTGCCCGGGGCGCTGCGGCACATCTATGTGCTGCTGGCAGTGGTCATCAGCTTTGTGCTGTTCAATGCTGAGGGTGTTGCCCAGGCAGGAGCGGATCTTGCCGGAATGTTTGGCTTTGGCGGCATCCCGGCGGTGACTGCCGAGACCCTTTACTATCTGAGAAGCTATGCGCCGCTGTTTGTTGCGGGTATCGTGGGTGCTACGCCTTTGATTCGCAACACGGGCAACCGGATCGTCCAGACCCGGGCCGGTAAGGTGCTGCAATGGGTCTGGATGGTGCTACTGCTGCTGGTGTGCACCGCATATCTGGTGGACGGGTCCTTTAGCCCGTTCCTGTATTTCCGGTTCTGAGGGGGTGGTGTGATGAAGAAGAAAATGACCATCCTCGCCACCGTTTTGCTGACGGTTTTGTGGGCGGGATTAAGCCTGTTTGCCTGGCTCCTGCCTGCCAGGGAAAGCTCCGATTCGGAGCGGCGGCTGCTTGCGCAGTTTCCGGAGGTTTCTGCGAAAACGGTTTTCAACGGTTCGTTTGCCAGAGATTTTGAAGAATACACCTTAGACCAGTTTCCCGGACGGGAGACCTTCCGGAGCATCAAGGCGCTTTTTCACCGCTATGTGCTGGGCAATCGGGACAATAACGGCATTTATATTGTGCAGGGGAGTGCGGCGGAGCTGGAGGAACGGCTGAACGAGGACTCTGTAAAGCACGCCCTGCAGCAGTTTGGCACCGTCTATGAGGCGTACCTCCAGGGCAGTGACTGCAATATTTATACCGCAGTGGTGCCGGATAAGGGGTATTATCTGGCGGAAGAGAATGGATACCCCGCAATGGATTACAATGCGCTGTTTGCTATGGTGGAGGCGGGAATGCCCTGGGCAGGCTATATCGATTTGACGGGGAGTCTTACCATCGACGATTACTACCGCACCGACCTGCACTGGCGGCAGGAGAATATCCTCCCTGTGGCGGAGCAGATTGCGGCTGCAATGGGGATTTCCGTGGAACAGTCCTTTGAACCTGCGGCGGTGGAGCGACCCTTCTATGGCGTGTATTGCGGACAGGCGGCGCTGCCTATGGAGCCGGACACTATGTATCTGATGGAAAGCGATATCATGGATAAGTGCCGGGTGTATAACTACACCACAGACAGTTATACGGATGTCTATGATAGGACGAAGCTGGAGAGCAAGGACCTGTATGACATTTACCTGTCCGGGCCTCAGTCGCTGCTGCGGATCGAAAATCCCAATGCTGCCACCGACCGGGAGCTGATCTTGTTCCGGGATTCCTTTGGCAGCAGTTTGGCGCCGCTGCTGCTGCGCAATTATGCTGCCATCACTTTGGTGGACCTGCGGTATATCCAGCCCCAGCTTTTGGGCAGGTATCTGGAATTTACAGACCAGGATGTACTGTTTCTCCACAGCAGCCTGGTGCTCAATAAAAGCCTTATATAAATTCCGGTTTATCGGCCGGGATGCCCCGGCAGGCAATTCGTGCACTGTGCGGCAATCATCGACAAAGCTACGCTCGGTATCGCTCCTGCGTTGCAAAGCCTTCTGTTTCCATTTTGTTAAAAAGAACGCAACTCTTGAGAGAACAGTACTCCATAAATTCGGAAAAGGATTGCTGAACAAACGAAAATGCGTGCCGGCAGGGGTCACGGGGAGGGCGGCTTTGATTGCGGGAGCAATCAACTCAGCGCCTCACCGTGTCGCCTCTTTGCCTACTTTCTTGGCGAAACAAG
>JAFSFK010000003.1 GCA_017435245.1 Oscillospiraceae bacterium
ATTACTCACGGGATCAAGCCGCCTCCTCGGAGCGGTCGGGTCAACCCATATGCTCCTCCACGGCGTTGCTCCGGATAGAGTTTACATCGTAAAACCTGTATCTCTACAGGCCGGGTGGGCTCTTACCCCACCTTTTCACCCTTGCCTTGCGGCGGTATATCTCTGTTGCACTTGTCCTGGGGTCACCCCCGGCGGGCGTTACCCGTTATCCTTACCCTGTGGAGCCCGGACTTTCCTCACCTGAAGGCTTTCGCACTTCAGCCGCGGCTGTCCGACCTGGTTGCTGAAATATTGTACCGCAAGAGGGTGCGGTTGTCAAATGTCTTGCAAATTCTTTTCTTTGGGGATATACTAGTAGCGAGCAGTGCTCGCAATGGATAATGGAAAATGTATAATTGAAAATCAAGGTATCTCCTGCGCAGATTATTTAAATAAGTCGGCATAGCCGACACCGTAATTTTCAACTTTCCATTTTCAATTTTCAATTATTGTTGGGTAGCACCCAACAATGACAGAGGTGTTTACTATGCAAACCGCATTTGAAAAATATTTTGAATCCTTACGGGGCAAAAAGATCGTAGTACTGGGTCTGGGTGTGAGCAACCGTCCCTTGGTGCGGCTGCTGCTGGAGTTTGGCTGCACCGTTACCGGCTGCGACCGGACGCCCAGGGAGAAGCTGGATAAAGAGGTTTTGGAACTGGAAGAATTGGGATGTTCTTTGCGTTTGGGCGATGCTTATCTGGATGGCCTCAGTGCCGATGTGGTGTTCCGTACGCCCGGTATGCACCCCAACATTCCTGCCTTGCAGCAGCTTAGAAACGGCGGCGCAAAGGTCACCAGCGAGATGGAGGTTTTCTTTGAGCTTTGTCCCTGCAAGCTGCTGGCAGTTACCGGCTCTGACGGCAAGACTACCACCACCACGCTGATTTCCGAAATGCTGAAAAAAGCCGGAAAAACCGTGTGGCTGGGCGGAAATATCGGAACGCCGCTGCTGCCTTTGTGCCGCCAGATGAAGGAAACGGACTATGCGGTGGTGGAGCTGAGTTCCTTTCAGCTGATGGATATGACCCGTTCTCCCCAGGTGGCGGTGGTGACCAATCTGGCTCCCAATCACCTGGATGTCCACAAGGATATGCAGGAGTATGTGGATGCCAAAAAGAATATTTTCGCCTTCCAGAAACCGGAGGATCTTCTGGTGCTCAATGCCGATAATGCCATCACAGACGGCTTCAGCGGCAATGGAAGAATCGTGAAATTCTCCCGGCAGGGAAGTGCCTGCGTCCACATCCGTGAGGGAGTCATTTACCGGGGTGAAACAGCGGTGCTCAGCTGCTCGGATATCCTGCTGCCCGGAGTGCATAATATCGAAAACTATATGGCAGCCATTGCGGCTGTGGAAGGCCTTGTCAGTGATGATGACATCCGCTGTGTTGCGAAGAATTTCGGCGGTGTGGAGCATCGGATAGAACTGGTGCGGATCAAGGATGGCGTACGCTATTATAACGACTCCATCGCATCCTCTCCCAGCCGGACCATTGCCGGGCTGAACAGCTTCAAGGAAAAAGTACTGCTGATCGCCGGCGGCTATGACAAGCATATTCCCTACGATGTACTGGGAAGCTACCTCTGCCGCAGCGTTAAAATTTTGTTTGTAAACGGCGCTACCGGCGGCCAGATCCGTGCGGCGGCGGAAAGCTGTCCGGATTACAAGCCCGGCTGCCCCGAGATCGTGGATTGCGCCGATTTTACCGACGCAGTGTACAAGGCCGCAGCGGCGGCGAAGGATGGAGATGTGGTGCTGATGAGTCCTGCCAGCGCCGCATTCGATCAGTTCAAAAACTTTATGGAGCGGGGCAATTACTTCAAAAAACTGGTCAAGGAGCTGTAAGATGGATATTTCCCCTTTTACCGGCTTGGGCCGCAGGGCACTGAAGCTGAAATACTGCGGTGCGGTGATCGTGGCGGCAGGCTCTGCATCCCGGATGGGGGGCATCGACAAGGTGATGGCCCCTCTGCAGGGGGAGCCGATGATCGTCCGCACAGTACGTGCGTTCCAGAATTGCGCTGCCATTCGGGAGATCGTGGTGGTCACCCGGCAGGATCTGCTGGTCACCATTATGGGCCTGTGCAAGGATTATGACAAAGTTAAAGCAGTTGTGGTGGGCGGCAGGGACCGTCCGGAGTCTGTGCGGCTGGGCCTGAATGCTTTGTCCGACAAAGTGAAACTGGCAGCCATTCAGGACGGTGCAAGACCCCTGATCACGGATGCTGTGATCGACCGTACCGTTCGTGCGGCAAATACCTACGGTGCTGCCGCTCCCGGCATTCCCGTTAAGGATACCATCAAAACCGTCAAGGGCGGGTTGGTGACTGACACCCCGGACAGAAGTGCTTTGCAGGCCATCCAGACGCCTCAGGTCTTTGATTATGACCTGCTCCGTGGAGCACTGAAAAAGGCCTGGCAGGAGAATGCTCCCATCACCGATGACTGCTCCGCTGTGGAGCGGATCGGATTCAAGGTGAAGATCGTGGAGGGGGACGAGCGGAACATCAAGATCACCACCCCCCTGGACCTGAAGATCGCCCAGCTGTTTTTGGAGGAAATGCAATGAGGATCGGACACGGATATGATGTACACCGGTTGGTGGAGTGCCGGGACTTGATCCTGGGCGGCGAGAAGATCGAATATGAATTGGGGCTGTTGGGACATTCCGATGCGGATGTGCTGCTGCACGCAGTGATGGATGCCCTTCTGGGGGCTGCCGCTTTGCGGGATATCGGCTACCATTTTCCGGACACGGACCCGGCATACAAGGGTGCGGATTCCCGTGTGCTGCTGCGTGAAGTAGGCAAAAAGATCGCCGCAGCCGGTTACCGGGTGGGGAACATCGATGTGACGATGATCGCCCAGAAGCCCAAGCTCAGGGAGCACATTCCCAATATGATTAAAAACATTGCCCATGATTTGGAAATTTCCGAAAATCAGGTAAATATCAAGGCAACTACGGAAGAAAAGCTGGGATTTACCGGAGAAGGTCTGGGAATGTCCTGCCATGCGGTTTGTATTTTAATTGAAAATTGAAAATGGATAATTGATAATTAAGGTGTGCGCTTTACGCACGTATTTAAATTATTTGCGTAGCAAATACCATAATTTTCCATTATTCATTTTCCATTATCCATTCGCTTAACAGAGCAACAAATCGATATTTAACAAAATTCGCCTCCCGGGCATAGGTTAGCCCGGGAGGTTTTTTCTATGAAAGTGTGTATGATTACCTTCCGGTCTGTGACACCGGCGCAGCGGGCGGAGGGTGTTTTGAAAAAGGCGGGGGTGAGATGCAGTATCCACCGCACGCCAAAATGGATGGAGGAGCAGGGGTGCGGCTACAGTGTGCGGCTGCACCGCCGGGATGTACCGGCGGCGGTACCGCTGCTGGAGAAGGAAGAGATCCCCTTCCGGAAGGTGTATTTGCTGCGGGAGACCGGTAAACCTGAGGAAATGCGCCTATGACCTATCTGGATAACGGCGCAACCTCCATGAACAAACCCCAGGCGGTGCTGGATGCGGTGCGGTGTGCGCTGGAAAACTGTGCCAATCCCGGCAGAGGCGGCCACACCGCCGCAATGACGGCCGCCCGGACGGTGCTGCGCTGCCGGGAAAGGGCGGCGCAGCTGTTTGGGTGCAAGCCGGAGCAGGTGGTATTCACTGCCAACTGTACCCAGGGACTGAATATGGCTATCCGAACATTGGTGAAACCTGGGGATAAAGTTGCTGTTTCCGGTTTTGAGCATAATGCGGTGGTGCGGCCGTTATATGCCCTGGGAGCGAAAACCGTGGTTGCCGGGCGGAAGCTCTTTGATCCGGTGGATACCCTGGAGCGGTTTGAAGATGCTCTGCGCCGGGGCGCAAAGGCGGCGGTGTTTACCCACGTTTCCAACGTGTTTGGGTATATCCTGCCGGTGGAGGAGCTGGCGGCGCTGTGCAGGCAGTACCGGGTGCCGTTTGTTCTGGATGCCGCTCAGTCGGCGGGGATGCTGCCGGTGGATATGGAAAAGCTGGGGGCGGATTTTATTGCGATGCCGGGGCATAAGGGTCTGCTGGGTCCGCAGGGCACCGGACTTCTGCTGTGCGCAGATCGGTTGGAGCCGCTGCTGTTTGGCGGGACCGGCAGCGATTCCAAAAATCCCGGGATGCCTGACTATTTGCCGGAGCGGGGAGAGGCGGGGACCTTGAATGTGCCTGGGATCGCAGGCCTTTCCGCCGGGATCACCTATGTGCAGCGGGTGGGGATCCACAAGATATTCGAAAAGCAGCAGCGGCAGGCAAGACGGTGCGCATCCGCACTGGAGCGGCTGGGATTCCGGGTGTTCAGCGGCAGGGAGCAGGGAGGGACGGTGTCCTTTGTTCCGGACCGGGACTGTGAAGAAGCGGCGGAGCTTCTTGCGCAGAGGGGGGTCGCCGTCCGGGCGGGACTGCACTGTGCTCCTTTGGCCCACGAGAGCGCCGGGACCCTGGAAACGGGAACGGTACGGGTCAGCTTCGGCCACGATGCTGCCCCCTGGCAGACGGGGAATCTGCTGCTGGCATTAGAAACATTGCCGAAACGGTAACAAATTCCAGTTTATCGAGTAATCAATGTAGGGCGGGGCCTTGGTCCCGCCGCCCTACACTGGCGTATGGAATTCGGCTCGCTAAACCGGAATTTGATCCGGATTTTCCGGTGTTTTTTGTACCGTCGGAAATGTAAAAAAACTGTGATTAGCTATTGCTATTCCGAGGCAGATCCGCTATAATAGAACGGATAATAGGCTAGTTATGCCGTAAGGGCAAATTTATTGTTTTTTCACACACAGAAAAGGAGCAGGAAAACACATATGGAATATCTTCAGACTTTTATTCAAGCCTTACAGGGTTTCCGGTTTACAGATGCTCTGGATATAATTATCGTTGCATTTTTGATTTATAAGCTACTGCCTTTGCTGCGTTCCACGGGAACCACCAAGATCGGCACCGTGATCGTCACAGTGATCGTCGTTGCGGGTCTGACAGGCATCTTCAAGCTCCATACCCTCAGCTGGATCCTCAATCAGCTGCTGGCCGTCGGCCTGCTGGCGGTGGTGGTGCTGTTCCAGCCGGAGCTGCGCCGCATGATCGACCACCTGGGCAAGCTGAATCTGAAGAAAATGTTTACGACCCAGAAGGTGGATCAGGAGATGGTTCCCGTGATCCTGCAGACGGTCCGTGCCTGCGAGGCGATGAGCCGGGAGAAGGTGGGCGCACTGATCGTTTTTGCCCGGGATAATCCCCTGGATGAGTATATGCGCACCGGTACGGTGATTGACGGACAGGTGTCCGATCAGCTGATCCGCAACATTTTCTTCCCCAAGGCAGCCCTGCACGACGGCGCTATGATCGTCCGGGGCGGACGGGTACAGGCGGCGGCCTGTGTTTTGCCGCTGTCTGAAAGTGACCGGCTCAGCGCAGATCTGGGCACCCGTCACCGTGCGGCTGTGGGTATGAGCGAGGCCTCCGATGCGGTGGTGGTCGTGGTATCCGAGGAGACCGGCGCTATCTCCGTAGCGGTGGGCGGAATGCTCAAGCGCCATCTGGCAGCCCAGACTCTGGAGCGGCTGCTGCGCAACGAGCTGTGTCCCGAGGAAACGGAAAAAGAGGAAAATCTGGTGCTGAAGCTGCGCCAGAAGCTGCAGAAGAAGGAGGATCCCGAGAATGAAAAATAAACTCCTGTCTATGCTTCTGGCTGCCGTGATCTCCTTCGGTCTTTGGATGTACGTGATCACTGTGGTGCAGCCTGAATCTACGGAAACCTACTACAATATCCCGGTGGTGCTGCAGAATGAGAGCATTCTGGCAGAGCGTGGACTGATGATCGTGTCTGAGCGTCCGGAGGTGACGCTGGAGCTGTCCGGTGCCCGCACCCATCTGAATCAGCTCAACGAATCCAATATCAACGTGATCACCAATGTTTCCAGTATCGTCACACCCGGTACCCACGAGCTGACGTATAATGTCTCCTATCCCGGTACCATTCCCAGCGGTGCCATTACCCCCCAGAACAGCAGCCCGGATATGGTGACCCTGAAGGTGGAGAAAAAGATATCCAAGCCGGTTCAGGTGGTTCCGGAGTATACCGGCTCTGTGCCGGAAGGCCTGATCGCCGATAAGGAAAATGTGGCGCTGGATTATGCCACGATCGATGTTTCCGGACCGGAGTCCGTTCTTTCCCAGATCACCCAGGCGAAGATCTATGTGGATCTGGAGGGACAGACGGAAACGGTAGTGGGCGAATATACCTACACTCTGTGCAATGAAGCCGGAGAGCCGGTGGATTCCCAGTGGGTCACCACCAGTGTGGAGGCAGTAAATCTGACCTTGACCATTCGCCGTGTGAAGGAAATTACCCTGGTGCTGAATGTGACCGCCGGCGGCGGTGCGACTGAGGCTACCAGTTCCATCGACATTCAGCCCAAGACCATCCGGGTATCCGGCAGTGAGGCACTGCTGGAGGGACTGGATACGCTGGAGATCGGCACCATCGATCTGGGCCAGCTGCCCAATGACGAGACGTTGACCTTCCCTGTGGTGCTGCCTGAGGGAATCATCAATGAGACCGGTATCACCGAGGCCACCGTGGAAGTCAAATTCCCCAATTTGCGCACGGTGACTCTGAATGTGGACAAGATCCAGCTTGCCAATGTCCCTGAGGGACTGGTGGCGGAGCTGGTGACCCAGGTGCTGGAGCTGAAGCTCCGGGGTCCGGCATCCTTGCTGGATGGACTGACGGCAGAGAAGATCACCGTAACGGTGGATCTTGCCCAGGCCCAGGCGGGTACCGATAAGTACGCTGTCCAGATCGTTCTGCCTGAGGATGCTGCCGGCGTGGGTGCTTTGGGCACTTACACCGTAATGGTGACTTTGACAGAGGCTGAGGAAACTTAATGGAACAGCTTGTAAAAGTACAGAAGGGGAATCCTGATGGAACGGCACAGGTGCTGTGTATCCGTGAAAGTGCCTGCTCCGGAGATTGCCATAAATGCTCCGGCTGCGGTGCGGCAACAGAAACGCTGGTGCTGACCGCCAGGAATCCCGTCGGTGCAAAGGAAGGGGATCTGGTGGTGATCCAATCCGCTTCCGGCCCGGTGCTGGCAGCGGCAGCGATGGTGTATATGGTGCCGCTGGTGCTGTTTATCGGCGGCTACCTGCTGGGTGAAAACCTGTGGGGAGCTGGACCTCTTGCCGGCGGGATCGCCTTTTTGCTTTCCATTGTCAGTGCAGTTCTGTATGACCGCCTTGTGGCAAAAAAGAAGAAAGCGGAGTATACCATTATCCGCATAAGAAAAAGGGGATAATCGTTTTGATCAAAAGTATGACCGGCTACGGCCGTGCCGTGGAAACGGTAAACGGCCGGGAATTTACTGTGGAGCTTCGCTCCGTCAACAATCGGTATCTGGATTGCTCTGTCCGGCTGCCCCGGATCCTCAGCTTTGGCGAGGATGCGGTGAAGCAGGCGGTGAAGGCATCGGTTTCCAGAGGCAAGGTGGACGTATTCATTACTGTCCGCAGCGAGGCAGGAGACGAGATCCAGGTCAGCCTGAACAAAGGCGTTCTGGAAGGGTATCTGGCCGCAATGCACCAGATGGTCAGCGAGTTTGGGGTGAAGGACGATATCAGTGCTTCCGCCGTTTCCCGTCTGCCGGATGTATTCGTTCTGGAAAAGCCCCAGGTGGACGAGGAGCAGCTTCTTGCCGACCTGATGAGCGTGGTAAATAAGGCGCTTGCCAGCTATGACGCAATGCGGGTCACTGAGGGTGAGGCCCTGGACAAGGATCTGCGCAGCCGTGGTGAAACCATTCTGGGTTTTGTTGCCCAGGTGGAAGCCGGCAATGCCCAGACGGTAGTGGATTATCGTACCCGTCTTGAGAATAAGCTCAAGGAGGTCCTGGAGAACACCCAGATCGACGAGAGCCGGATCCTTACCGAGGCAGCTATCTTTGCCGACAAGGTGGCGGTGGACGAGGAGACTGTCCGCCTGCGCAGCCATTTGAAGCAGATGAATGAAATGCTCAGCGCCGGTGGTGCTGTGGGCCGGAAGCTGGATTTCCTGCTGCAGGAGATGAACCGGGAGGCCAATACCATCGGCTCCAAGTGTACCGATGTGCGGCTTGCCCGGATCGTGGTGGATATCAAGGCGGAGCTGGAAAAGATCCGGGAACAGACCCAGAACATAGAATAACGCAGTTTCGATACTGCGCATAAAACCTTGCGTTATGTATTTGTTCCCCTGCCGGGGGCGGTACTTTCTTGTTCCGCCAAGAAAGTACCCAAAGACCCTGCATAGGGGAGGCGTTGAGTGGACTAGCTCCCGCTCTCCAAGCCACCCTC
>JAFSFK010000023.1 GCA_017435245.1 Oscillospiraceae bacterium
GATAATTGTAGATATGTCCACCGGTGAGGACTTTGTTATCGCCAAGGGCGGTCGCGGCGGCTGGGGCCATGCCCACTATGCCACCCCCACCCGTCAAGTGCCCCGTTTTGCCAAGGCCGGTCTTAAGGGTCGGGAGCGGGATGTGGTTCTGGAACTGAAGCTGCTGGCCGACGTGGGCCTGGTAGGCTTCCCCAATGTGGGTAAATCCACCCTGCTGTCCGTCACCTCCAATGCCCGTCCCAAGATCGCCAACTATCATTTCACTACCCTGTTCCCCAATCTGGGCGTGATCTATGTGGACGAAGGCGTATCCTTTGTTATGGCGGACATTCCCGGTATTATCGAAGGCGCTGCTGACGGCGCAGGCTTAGGTCACGATTTCCTGCGGCACATCGACCGCTGCCGGCTGCTGGTTCACGTGGTGGACGTATCCGGAAGCGAGGCAAGAGATCCCGTAGAGGATTTCGACGCCATCTGCGAGGAGCTTACCAACTACTCGGTAGATCTTTCTAACCGTCCTATGATCGTGGCCGCAAACAAGTGCGATCTTCTGCCCCCCGATTCTGACAATCTGGAGCGGCTGCGTGCGCACGTGGAAAAGGCCGGCTGTGAGCTTTACGAGATCAGCGCAGGTACCACCCAGGGCACTCGAAACCTGATGCGTGTGGTGGCAGAAAAGCTGCGTACCCTCCCCCCTGTTACCATTTACGAGCCGGAGTATGTGGAGGTCATTGAAGAAGCGGGCGATCCCAGCGAGCTGGAGATCGAACATCTGGGCAGCACCTGGGTGGTTACCGGCACCTGGCTGGAGCGGCTGCTGTACAACATCAACTTCGACGACTACGAATCCCGCAACTACTTCGACCAGCAGCTGCGCAAATGCGGTCTGTTCCAGCGGCTGGAGGAAATGGGCATCCAGGACGGCGACGTGGTGGATATCTACGATATGCAATTTGAATATCAAAAATAAATTTCCATTTGCCATTTTCAACTATTTGGTATACAATAATAGCGTCACCGGTTGGTGGCGCTATTTGGCATTTTGGGAGGGTTTTTTATGATTCGTAACTTGAGTCAGCAGAATATTCGCCAGTTTGGTACCATTTTGGCTGAAAAAGAGCCCTCCCGTTACGCCAATCATCACTCCTTGCCCCTGAAAGACGGCAAAGCGGAGTTATACCAAACCGTGGCACAGACCTGGCTGAACCGGGAGTGTGGTCTGACCATCCTCTCCGTTTCTACGGACAATGAAAATTTTTTGGATTTTTATCTGGATAAGCCCGTATGGCTCCATGGCGGTGTCTATTTCACCTTAACGCCTTTTCAAGGGAATTCCTCGGTACAGCTTTCCGCATTTTCCACCCCCCGGCATCTGGAAACTCGTTTGGCCGGGAATTTTATGGTGTACCCCGAGCTCCGGGTCGAGTCCATTTGCACTTTCTTTTATCAGGAATTGGAACAGGGGCATCTGGTCTCCGGCGAATCCCATTCTATGGCAGAGCTGACCTATGTGGATCAAGGCAGTCTGCACTCCGTGGCCGACGGTCAGGACATTCTTTTGGAGCAGGGCGATATGGCCCTGTTCGCCCCCTACCAGTGGCATATGCATTATGCCGATACTGACGTGGCACCCCGGATCGTCACGATCTCCTTTTCCGTATCCGGCTGCGATCTGACTCCCCTGCTGAACCGAAAATTCCCCTCGGGACAAAAAGCCGCCGATCTGCTGCGCAGAATGCTCCGGGAGCAGGAGCTTATGAATCAGCACAGCACCGATATGATCTTAAGCCTGCTGCAGCAGCTGCTGATCACGCTGTTGCGGGAAGCACACACCCCTGCCGCCAAGCCCCAGATCCCTCATTTTGCCAACAACGAAAATGAGATCATCCGCAAAGCCCAGCAGTTTATCAGCGCACACGTCCGGGAAAAGCTTTCCGTTCCCTCGGTGGCACAGAGCATCAATGTCAGCGCCAGCTATCTGACAGCGTTGTTCCACAAGCACCTGCAGATATCTCCCGGCGAGTACATCCGCCGTATTAAGCTGCAGGAGAGCAAGCAGATGATCCGGGAGGGAGAATTGAATTTCACCCAGATCGCAGAAGCCCTGCAATATTCTACAGTGCATCACTTCTCCCGGCAGTTTAAAGAAAAATTCGGCATCACGCCTACGGAGTATGCCAAATCGGTAAGATAAACCAATTGATAATGGACAATGTATAATGGATAATTAAGGTGTCAGCTTTGCTGACTTATTAAAATCATTTGCGCAAGCAAATACCACAATTATCCATTTTCCATTTTCCATTTTCAATTATCCATTTTGAAAGGAACTCTTCTTATGGACTTCAGAGTACTGGCTGTAGGTGATGTGGTGGGAAATCCCGGTATGGACCGGATCCGCCGCAGCCTGCGTTATTTAAAAAGAAACACCGGGGCAGACTTTGTCATCGTCAACGGTGAAAATGCCAGTGTGGTGGGTATGACGCCCCGGCAGGCTGAGGATATTTTCGACGCCGGTGCCGATGTGATCACTATGGGCAACCACACCTTCGGCAAGCGGGAGCTGGTGGATTATATGGAAGACACCTCCCGCCTCCTCCGACCTGCCAACTATGCCCCCCAGGCACCCGGACGGGGTTGGGGTATCTTTGAAACAAACGCAGGCTCTGTCGCAGTTATCGACCTGCAGGGTCGGGTAAATATGGATTACACCCCGGATAATCCGTTCCTGCAAATTGAAAAGATCTTAAAGCAGCTGGATACCAAGCTGATCTTTGTGGAGCTTCACGCCGAAGCCACCTCGGAAAAGCTTGCCATGGGCTATATGCTGGATGGACGGATCAGCGCTCTGTGGGGTACGCACACCCACGTCCCCACCGCCGATACCCAGATCCTGCCCAAGGGCACCGGCTATGTTACCGATCTGGGTATGACCGGACCCAAAATTTCCGTTCTGGGCATCCGCCCCGACCTGTCCATCGCCAAATTCCGGGGAGATCTGACCAGTCGTTACCAATGGGCGGACGGTCCCACAAAATTGGAGGCGGTCCTCTTTACTGTGGACACCGCCACTGGTCTTTGCAAAGGCGTAGAAAGGGTGGATATTTGTGATTAAAATTCTTCACAGCGCTGACTGGCACCTGGATTCTCCATTTCAGGGCAGGACCGAGGAGCAAGCTCAGCTTTTGCGCCGGGAGCTTTTACAGGTCCCCGGTAAGATCGCCCAACTGTGCCGGGATCACCGGTGCGATCTGGTGCTGCTCAGTGGCGATCTGTTTGATGGCGCATACTCTGCCGACAGTCTGCAGGCAGTTTATGCCGCCCTGCAGGAGATGTCCGTTCCTGTATTCATCACTCCGGGCAACCACGATTTCACCGGCACTGACAGTCCCTGGCTCACAGAACATTGGCCGGAGAATGTCCACATTTTCACCAAGCCGCTTATGGAATCCGTGGAGCTGCGGGAGCTTGGCTGCCGCATTTACGGTGCAGGCTTTACCGCTATGGACTGCGATGCACTGCTGGAAGGTTTTTGTGCCGCCGAGGATATGACCGCCATCGGCATTCTCCACGGCGATCCTACCCAGGCAAATTCCCCCTACTGCCCCATCTCCAAAAGCCAGGTAGCTGACTCCGGGTTTGCCTATCTGGCACTGGGGCACATTCACAAAGGCGATCAATTCCGTGCAGGAAACACCCTGTGTGCCTGGCCCGGCTGTCCTATGGGCAGGGGCTATGATGAGCAGGGAGAAAAGGGCGTTTTGATCGTAACTGTAGAAGATACAGCCGAGGCAAAATTCTACCCACTGGATACCCCCCGTTTTTACGACTGGGAAGCACCGGTCAGCATCTGTGCGGAAAGCACATTGGAATCACTGCTGCCGCCGGTGGGCAACGACCATTTTTACCGCATCACCTTTACCGGCGAATGCGAAACGCCGGACCTGGAAGCGTTAAGCGGACAATATATCCGTTTCCCCAATCTGCTGTTGCGGGACAAGACCCTTCCTCCGCTGGACATTTGGCGCAGTGTGGGTGAGGATTCCTTTGAGGGCACTTATTTTGGTATGCTGCAGCAAGCTCTGGAGGCAGAAGATGAAGCCGGACAGGAGAAGATCCTGCTGGCAGCCAGGATCTGCCGCCAGATTCTGGACGGACGGGAGGTGGTTTTGCCGTGAAGATCCTTTCTATGACTGCCACCTTTGGCAAACTGGAGCACCAGACTCTGACTTTAGAGCCGGGACTGAACATCATCGAAGCTCCCAACGAATGGGGCAAAAGCACCTGGTGTGCCTTTCTGGTGGCAATGCTCTACGGCATCGACACCCGGGAACGAACCACCCAGGATACCCTTGCCGATAAGGAGCATTATGCTCCATGGAGCGGCAGCCCTATGTCCGGCCGTATGGAGCTTGAATGGCAGGGCAAAAACATCACCATTGAGCGCAGCAGCAAAGGCCGGAGTATTTTCGGTGTATTCCGTGCCTATGAAACGGAAACCGGTCTGGATGTTCCGGAGCTAACTGCTGCCAATTGCGGCGAAGTACTTTTGGGCGTGGAAAAAAGTGTATTTACAAGAGCCGGTTTTCTGAAGCTGACCGACCTGCCGGTAACCCAGGACAAGGCCCTGTGGCGGCGGCTCAACGCACTGGTCACCACCGGTGATGAGTCCGGAGCCAGCGATGCCTTGGCCCAAAAGCTGCGGGATCTGAAAAATCAGTGTATGTCCAACCGGGCAAACGGTTTGATTCCCCAGGTGCTGCGTCAAAAGAAAGAGCTGGAAGACACCCTTTCCCAACTGCAAAGTTTGCAGCTACAGCAGGAAAGGCTGCAGGAGCGCCAGCAGCAGCTGGAGCAGCGGCAGCGGGAGCTTTCCAATCACCAGGCCGCACTAGCCTATGAGGCTGCCCAGAGCAATGCCCAACGAATCCAGCAAGCACAGCTGGCACAGGAACAGGCACAAGACCAACTGATCCGTCTGCAGAGTGTATGTGCAGATTACCCCGAACGTTGGGTGCTGGAAAAGCAGCAGCATACCCTGACTTCTCTTCAGCAGGAATCCGCTTCCCTGCAAATGGAACAGCAGATGCTCCCACCCGAACCGCAGTCCCCTGCCGACGATCCCCTGTTTTCGGGAATGTCGCCTGACACTGCGGTCAACACCGTGGAGACAGATCGTCACGCCTATCGAAAAGCTAAAAAAGACTCCCGGCCACTGGTACTGGCTCTTTGCAGCCTGTTACCGTTGATTGCAGGACTGCTCCTTATGTCGGATCCTATCGTTTTCATCAGCTGCATCCTGCTGTTTGTTTTGGGCTGCGCAGGAGCCGTTGTCTGCCTCATTCTGCGCAATAAACGTATTCAGCAACTACAGAACAAATACAGCAGCACCGATCCGGAGCAATGGTCTGCCCGGGTAACCGCATACAAACATAGTCACGATTCCTACGCTTTGACCTATGCCCGTTGGGAAACTTCTCAGGCTGACTTCCGGCAGCGGCAGGAAGCCTTTCGTCATAAGCTGCAAACAGAAACAGACGGCACCGATCTGCAAAAGACGATGGAACGCATTGCCCAGTCTTTACGGAATCTGGATGCTCTGGAGGTCGCAAGACGAGAAATGCTCCGGGCAGAAAACCACGCCGCCACACTACAAGCTCTGGCTAAGCCTGTCCCGGCCCCCAGTGAACCGGATACACTGACCTACACCAAGGAGGAGACCGTCCGGCTTCTTTCCGATTGCGCCTATGAGCAACGGCTGCTGATCGACAGTCTTGGCCGGTGTAAGGGGCAGATGGAGACATTGGGGCAGGAAGAAGTCTTGTCCCGGCAGCTGGATGGGGTAAATCAGCGGCTGCAAAAGCTGGAGCTGACCTATTCCGCCCTGGAGCTTGCCCAGCAGACCCTTACCGCTGCATCGGCAGAGCTGCAGCGGCGGTTTGCCCCCCGGATCTCCCAGCGGACCCAAGAGCTTTTTGGAAAGCTCACTGGCAGCCGGTACGACCGGCTGACCTTAGGCGAGGATCTCTCCCTTCAGATCGGAGCGGAGCAGGAAACCATTCTGCGGGAAAGCCGCTGGCGCAGCGACGGAACCATCGATCAGCTTTATCTGGCACTGCGCCTGGCTGTGGCTGAGGAGCTGACCCCGGATGCACCTCTGGTTTTGGACGATGCCCTGGTACGCTTTGACGACATCCGTCTGGAAGCCGCTATGCAGATCCTTGCCGAAACGGCAGAAAGCAAGCAGATCATCCTGTTCACCTGTCAGTCAAGAGAAAAAAACATCCTTTCAGCTGAATAAATTCCGGTTTATCGAGCTGATATGCACTGCACCCAAAAGGCTTCTCCCTGGGGAGAAGCTGTCAAAAATCTTTGATTTTTGACTGAGGGATTTGCAGCAATGGGCA
>JAFSFK010000024.1 GCA_017435245.1 Oscillospiraceae bacterium
CAGGCGGTCATTGTTACGTGAAGGTCGATATTTATTTCTCCGCAGTAGGTATGATTGATATTCCTACCGCAGAGGAAATACGTGCTATGATAGAGGAAATTAAGAAAGATCCCCAACAATTCCGCTATGTGGCATAAAAAAAGGAAACGGTGCAACCCCCCACGGGGTTACACCGCACCTACATAGAGATTACTTCCTTATGGGACTGTCCCAAACCACACCGCTTGTTTTTTTAGCCGATGCGCATTTTCAATTCATTGATCCTGTTTCGAAGCTCCAAGAGGTCCTCAAAGGTATCCGGGCGTTTACTCAGATCCCTGAGCAAAGCCGAAGGATGGTAGAAGGCTGTCATCCAAATACCGTTACGGTTGATCCAGCTGCCGTGTTCTCTGGTAATGCGAAAATCCGGATAGATCAGCTTCTTCGCAGCAACCCTGCCAAGACATACAATGATTTTCGGTTTGATCAATGCTACCTGATTTCGCAGGAAATCAATACAGGCTTCCTGCTCATCATCTTCCGGATCTCTGTTATTTGGCGGTCTGCATTTGACGATGTTAGCAATATAGCAATTCTCTCTGTCCAGATCAATAATGGACAGCATATCGTCCAAAAGCTTACCTGCAGCGCCGACAAAGGGTTCTCCCCTCAGATCCTCCTGTTCACCAGGACCCTCACCCACAAACATCACATCCGCATTCCGGTTGCCAACACCGAAAACCACATTTGTGCGTGTGTGGCACAAACGACAGCTGGTACATTTATTGCACTGCTGTTCCAATTCCTCCCAGGTAAGCATAATCATCTGCTCCTTCTGCGGTTTGCTCTGTTATGGCGGCTGCGGCGGCTTGCTGCACGATACCGGATCCTACTAATCAGACGTAATACAAGCACCAAAACAGCAATGCCTGCAAGAACTCCCAGCACGATCCACAATCCTTTTAGATCTCTCTGAACGGTTTGTTCAGAACTGGGGATACTTTCGGTTTGGACAGCCTCAACATCGTTCATTGCATAAAGATCCGAGCGGGCAACGCAGGTGGTCTTGTACCAAACCTCAACACTGGATATCTGCTCGCCCCTTTGAATCGGTGCATTCAAATCAACAGACTGATTTGGATACCGGTAGGTAAGATCTGTAGTCTTAACACTTGTTGGAAGTACAGCCAAAACGCTTGTATCCGGTCCTAAAACAACATCACATTCGCCGCCGTTAACAGGCATCTGTGTCAGAACTTGCTCGTCATAAATGACCTGTGTGACCTGGTAGTTATCGGAACTCATATCCAGCAAAGCGGAAATTTCGTCATAGCCGCCGAACACTTCTACGGAGTAACCGTTCTCAGCCAATGTGGACTCAGCGCCGGTAAGGATACAGACAAGCTCCATCGTTCCTGTTTCCGCTGAAACCGCAATATTGCGATAGCCCTCATTCGTAACACCGGTACGACCACCGGTGACTCGGGAATCGTAATAATACTCCACATCATCCATACTCATCAAATAGTTTCCGGTCACCAAATACCGAACCTCGGATTTATTTGTGGGATTTACCGTATATTTTTCTGTTCCGAAAGCTGTTGTGAAGATAGGATTATCCAATGCCGCAGACAGGATCTTGGCCATATCACGCACTGTAGTATATTGATCATCTTCATGCAGACCATGAACATTTTTAAAGTTGGTGCCGGTGCAGCCAAGCTCTGATGCATATTCATTCATACGGGCAATAAAGGCATCCTGACTGCCATAAAGATGGTCTGCCAGAACTGCTGCTGCATCGTTGGCTGAGCTGACCATCATACAGTAATACAGATCCTTGACAGAAATCACTTCCTCCGGCTGCAGACCGGTGGTAGCCGCATCCGAAGGGATTTGCGAAAGAATGGATTCTTTAACCGTTACCGCTTCATCCATATTCCCTTCTTCAGCAACAATCAAGCCAGTCATAATTTTCACAAGGCTGGCAGGATATACTCGCTCGTCTGCATTCCAGGCATACATCAATGTGCTGCTGTTTCGTTCATAAACGATGATAGAATCAGCATTTTCCACCAGTTCTTCTTTCCCGAGAACAGCTTGCGCAGCGTCCAGAGAATAGCAGCTGATATTATCCATGGCAGTCGGCTGTGTTTCACTTGCCGAAACCGGAACAGCGAGGATCAGGGACAAAACCATCCAAAGCAGACAAAATTTTTTCATATTTCTCCTTTAAACTCCGTTGTCGGACTTGTCCGACAGAAGAAACTTGTGTATAATGTATTGTAATTATAACAGCAATTTTAGACTGCGTCAATGCAAGAGAGAAATGTAGATGAAAAAAGCTTCACTGATACTGCTGGCGATCACCGCCTGTTTTCTGTGTGTAATGATCGGAACACTGATCGGTAGACACACTTCGGATAATCTATACAAAGTTACGGAAGACACTGTGAACAAGCTGACTTCTCAACCTGAATTTACACAAACGGTGGGTAAACTGAATATAAACACAGCATCCGCACTTCAGCTTTCAGACCTTCCTGGGATCGGTCCGGTTCTGGCGCAGCGAATCATCGATTACCGCACACAAAACGGTAGCTTCGTTTCTGTCGATGAGCTGCTGCTTGTAGAGGGGATCGGTGAAAAGAAGCTTAGTGCTATTATTGAATTTATCACAACGGGAGGTTAATATGAAAATACTTGTTGTAGACGATGAAGACCTGCTGGTCAAAGGAATTCGCTTCAACCTGCAAAATGACGGTTATGAGGTGATCACCGGCTCAAACGGTTTGGAAGCCGTTGAACAGGTTAATGCCTGCCACCCAGACCTGATCGTACTGGATGTAATGATGCCGGAAATGGATGGACTTACCGCTTGTGCAAAGATTCGTGAGACATCCAATGTTCCGATCATACTGCTGACAGCCAAAGCGGATGATATGGATAAGTTGATGGGCTTTGACCAGGGTGCAGATGATTATCTGACGAAACCATTCAACATTCTGGAGTTGAAAGCTCGCATCCGTGCTCTTCTCCGTCGCTCCGGCAGTCAGGATAAGCCGGTTGCGCAAACGCTTACTATCGGCAGTATTTCTCTGGACCTGGATGCAAGAAATGCATACCGTTCAGGAGTTCTGGCTGATCTTACCGCAAAGGAATTTGATGTAATCGAGTTTTTGATGCGCAATCCCAACCGTGTCTATTCCCGTGAGGCACTGCTCGACACCATATGGTCCTATGAATACCGCAGTGATATTCGTACGGTTGATGTTCATATCCGCCGCCTGCGTGAAAAGCTGGAAGAGAATCCGGCAGATCCGCAGTACATTATGACGAAATGGGGCGTTGGCTATTACTTCCGAAAATAAACCTTTCCGTTCAATCACATATAAAAGCACACAGTTCCGTTACGCTATGACCTATGTAGTGATCACATTTTTGGTCCTGTTATTCTTGAACATATACTCCTCCAAGATCAGCCAGGAGCTGTTTTATAAAAGTAAGCAAACATCGATGATTGAACATTGTCTGCTTGCCGCATCTGAAATCGCAGAATTGGACATTGTCAACAGTTCTACTGTAGCAGATGCAGTTTCACAGATAGACAGTCTGGGCATAACCCGTATGGTCATCACCGATCAAAGCTGCGTATCGATCTACGACTCCGCAAACCAATCCTATGGCAGCTATATCATTTTTCCGGAAGTGATTCAGGCACTGGACGGCAACAAGGTGTTCAGCTGGAATTATCATAATGGGGCCATGCAATCCCGTGCAGCTACGCCCATTTACTCCTACGGCACGCTGATCGGCTGCGTATATATGATGGAGTACGATACTGAGCAAGGCACACTGATCCAGTCACTGCAGAAAAACACACTTTGGATCACGCTGGTACTGGAGCTTGCGGTCATTCTATTCTCCTTCGGCTTTGCACAGGCATTTACAAGACGCCTTCGCAGAATTATGCTTTCTATGCGCATTATCCGGGAGGGCGAATATTCCCACAAGGTCATTATGGGCGGTAATGACGAATTGACCGTTTTGGGTGACGAATTCAATGATCTTGCGGAAAAGCTGCAGACATCGGAGCAAAAACGAAGCAACTTTGTATCTGATGCTTCACACGAGTTAAAAACCCCACTTGCATCCATCAAACTTTTGTCAGACTCCATTTTACAAAATGATATGGACATTGATACCGTACGGGAGTTTGTTGGAGATATCGGCAATGAGGCGGATCGGTTGAACAGAATGTCTCAGAAATTGCTGTCCCTGTCCAGAATCGAGACTCAGGCTGACAGCGATTGCGAGATCGTATACATCGGTCCCACTGTTGAGAAGGTCGTCCGCATGCTTTCGGCAATGGCTGCCAATAACAATATAAGAATCATTACCGATCTTACGGATGACTGCCCGATTCTGATCTTGGAAGATGACTTATATCAAATCATTTTCAATCTTGTGGAAAACGGGATCAAATACAATATGAAGGACGGTTCCCTTACCATCAGCGTGCACCGGCAGGACGACAATGCGGTTCTTCAAATAACGGATACCGGCGTAGGGATCCCCGAAGATTCCCTGGGACATATCTTTGAGCGATTCTACCGTGTAGATAAGGCACGTTCCAGAAAATCCGGCGGCAGCGGACTGGGGCTTGCTATCGTCCGCATCATCGTTGAACGCAACCGTGGACAGATCCAAGTCGCCAGTACTGTCGGTCAGGGAACTACCTTTACTGTCACCTTTCCTGCATTTGATATGGAGGATGAAGTATGAAGCGATTCACAGCAGCAATACTGATCTTTTCTTTTGTGCTTATTTTGTGCGGCTGCAGCAGCCAGAGAAATGTCACGGAGCCGGTAAGTTTTTATTACTGTACCTCTCCTGTCGACTATAATTCTCCGGAAGGCGTAATATCCGCTGAAGTGCGGGACAAGTGTGATTGCGGTGACGATTTGCTGACACTGTTGAATTCCTATATTTTGGGACCTGAAACGGATGATTTCAGCTCACCATTTCCTGCCGGAACCCGTGTGTTGAGCGTTACTGTTAATGATTCGACCGCAGAGATTTGCCTTAATGATGTTTTTACTGCACTTTCCGGTCACACTTTGACCGTAGCCAGCATTTGTATCTGTAAAACCGTTATGGATGTCACCGGCTGCAATACTTTTCACATTCAAACACAGAACCAGGAATTGGATATCGAAATGTCAGGCGAGGATTTTATTTTCCTGGACGATTATACTTTACAGATTCAGCAGTAGGAGGTTAACGAATGCGATTGATATCCTGGAATGTTAACGGTTTGCGGGCCTGTATCCAGAAAGGTTTTTTGGATTTTTTCAATGCCGCAGATGCGGACTTTTTCTGTCTGCAGGAAACCAAGCTGCAGCATGGACAGATTGACCTGGAACTCCCCGGATACTCCCAATTCTGGAACTACGCCCAGAAAAAAGGTTATTCCGGTACCGCCATTTTCGCCAGGCCTGAACCCATTTCCGTGACCTGCGGGATGGGCATTGATGAGTTGGATACTGAAGGCCGTTTGATAACATTGGAATACCCGGATTTTTACCTTGTGACCTGCTACACACCCAATGCACAGCGGGAATTGGCACGCATTGATCATCGGATGACATGGGAGGATGCTTTTTTAGCATACTTGTCTGGACTGGATTCTGTGAAACCTGTCATTGTCTGTGGTGATCTCAATGTAGCACATACGGAGATAGATCTTAAAAATCCCTCCTCCAATCGTGGTAATGCAGGCTTTTCCGATGAGGAACGGGCTTGCTTTTCCCGACTGCTGGCCAATGGATTTACAGACACCTTCCGCTATCTGAATCCTGATCAAACCGGAGCATATACTTGGTGGAGTTATATGTTTAACGCACGCAAGAATAACGCAGGCTGGCGGATCGACTATTTCCTGGTATCTGACCGGATCAGAGATCTTGTTACTGCCGCTCCAATTTATGCGGATGTGCTGGGATCTGACCACTGCCCTGTGGGCCTGCAGATCGATCTTTAAACCGGATCCCTTCTGAACACAGCATCGCATATTCCAAATCCTGTAGTCTTGAAAAGGGTACTTCTTCGTAAACGGGAATTACAGTCATATTTTCCCTGTTGTTTGCTTTTGCGGAAATTGTGATCTCCCCTTCTCCGATCCTGCTGACCGGGATTCTGGTTGTGAGTCCAAACACATTTTCCATCGGCACACAAATACCCAGATCAATACTTCTGTTTCCGCAATATGCTGTAAGCCGATGGATGTCTGCATCAGGAAATGAACAGCGGCAATGAAATCGGTAGTATAAGCCATCCCTTTCCACTTTCGCTGAACCGACCTTTTGATCAAGGTGGTAAATATCTATCAGACTCAATGATTAACACCCCCACACCGCAACTTATGCGGTATGAGGGTGTTTATTCATATTGATCTGTTATCGGAAAGACCAAAGCTTACGGCAATTGCAGAATCTACCAGTGACATCTGCTTCTCATCCAAATGTCCCATATGCTCCCGCAATCTGCGCTTATCGATGGTTCTGATCTGTTCCAAAAGAATCACAGAATCCTTGCTCAGGCCTACACTTCCACCAACGATATTAATATGCGTTGGTAATCTGGCTTTACCGGTCTGACTGGTGATCGCCGCAGCAATTACCGTAGGAGAATGTCGGTTTCCGGTATCATTTTGTACGATCAAAACAGGTCTGGTGCCGCCCTGTTCGCTGCCGACAACCGGCGACAGATCCGCATAGAATATGTCGCCCCGTTTGACTGTGCCGTCCATTTTCTTCACACTCCGGGTAAGATCATTGCCTGCGCTACCGGAATCTTCCATATGTAACGCAGCTGTATCTATTCTCCCACGCACAAACAGAAAATATACGGCAGCACCTGCAATTTATCCTATGCGCCTTACGACAAAAGTTTACAAATATGTAAAATTGCTGACCGCCAGTGACACAATCCGCCTGCCATCATACAAAATCTCAGCTGACAACGGACAATTATCCTCACTGACCCAAATATCCAGCTGCAGCGCATTATCCTCATAGCTGTCATCAATGATCACCATAAACCCATTATCTGTGTGGCTGCAGGTGTTCAAGTAACCACCCCTCAGGGTCTTGATCAAGAGCCAAGGTGCGCTTACCGGTGTGACCTGCCCGTCTGCCAGAAGCTCAAACATCAGCGCCTGATCGTCAAAGGTCAGTTTTCCGCCCTCATCATTTACTGTCCCGGTAATACCGGCAATGGTTTCGGGAGCAGTTACCGTAAATGAAAGATTGCCAACCTCATCTGTTATGCACTGCATACCAAATTCATACAGCACATCACCGTAATCAGCTGTGATCGTCGCATCGAAAGAACAGCCGCTACTGCTCTGAAGCTGAGTACGCATTGCCATTGCCTGATCCAGCGTATCTGCGCCGCACCCACAAAGAAATACCACCAAAGCAACTACCCATACAATGCGCTTCATAACATCCCGCCTATTTCAGAAGTCGTGGCAAGGTGTTTAGAATATCACTAGGAAGCATCCCATACTGCCCGATCTCGTCAGCGCATATATCACCGGCAGCACCGTGAAGCCATGCGCCGCACGCCGCGGCTTGCAAAGGATCCAGTCCTTGTCCCAACAGTGCCGTTATGATTCCGGCAAGAACATCACCGCAGCCGCCGACAGCCATTCCGGGATTTCCTGTCATATTGATAAAGCAATGCATACCATCCGTGATCACCGTGCGATGACCCTTCAGCAAGACAATAGCTCCAAGATCCTGCGCAAGAGTCTTTGCTGCTTCCTCACGGGAACCGGTAAATTCTCCAGCCAAACGGATAAATTCCCCCATATGCGGGGTGATGATCACCGGGGACGTCCTGCCACGCAACATATCTTTATGCGCCGCCAGAATATTTATGCCATCGGCATCCAAAACAACCGGTCCGTGAAATGAATTCAAGATATACGCTACAGCGGCGCAGCAGCCTTCAGATTGTCCCAGCCCCGGACCAATTAGTACAGCATCCATTTTCGGTAAATATGCAGCAATCTCATCAATTGCATCAACACTAAGCATCCCATTTTCATCGTGCAAAGGAAAAACGATAGGTTCCGACAGCTTCATCGCTTCGATGGCATAAATAGATTCCGGCACACCCAGATATACCAGTCCGGCGCCGCATCGAAGTGCTCCCATTGCTGCAAGCGCAGCAGCACCGGTATATCCTCTGCTCCCGCACAGAAGCAGAATTTTACCATAGTCCCCTTTATGGGCATTCACATCTCGCTCCGGCAGCAAACTCAGCACCTGGCAATGGTCCAGTGTTTTCATCATCCGACCAACCCCCATTGTACAATCTGGAATCATCATATCACCGCCATTTTTCTGCGTCAAGGTAAAATATACTTGCTTTTTGATTGGAAATATGCTAATATTCTGTTTGATATGCAAAAGTAATGAATGGGCTGTCGCAAGTCATAAACACGTTCCAAGAGAGAGCGGTACGGTGGGATCCGCTTACGTGCGATTTGTGGCCTTCTCCCAGGAACTGCAGCCTGAATTAACAGTAGGGTGTGCCGGCTGATCCCGTTACCGATCGATTGAGCAGCGCTTATGGCGAATTGCGGGTGGTACCGCGGAGGTTATTTCCTTCGTCCCGATTCTTTCGGGGCGAAGTTTATTTTTTATATCACCTGTTTTGGAAGGAGAAAATAGAATGAAAGTACAGTTGGAGCAAATTAAAGCCCAAGCAATTTCTGCACTGGATGCAGCAGCTTCCCCTGCTGAACTGGAGGAACTGCGTGTCCGTTTCTTAGGTAAGAAAGGTGAACTGACTGCTGTTTTAAAGCAGATGGGTAAATTATCCCCCGAGGAGCGTCCTGTAATGGGTCAGCTGGCAAACTCTGTGCGAGCAGTGATCGAGGAAAAGCTGGAGGAGCGAAAGAGTGCTATTCACGCAGCGGTCCTGGAAGAAAAGCTTGCAAGCGAGGCCATTGACGTCACCATTCCAGGCGAAACTGTCGCACTGGGCCATCAGCATCCTATGAATATGGTGCTGCAGCAGGTCAAGGACATCTTTGTTGGTATGGGTTATCAGGTCGTCGACGGTCCTGAAGTGGAACTGGCAAGCTACAACTTTACCAGACTGAACATTGAAGAGGGACACCCCTCCCGTGACCGCAGCGATACCTTCTATTTTACCGACGATGACGCAGTGCTGCTGCGTACGCAGACCAGCCCTATGCAGATCCGTTTTATGGAAAACAACAAGCCTCCCCTGTGTATGCTGGCGCCCGGCCGTGTTTTCCGTAAGGACGAAGCCGATGCCACACACTCCCCTATGTTCCATCAGATTGAAGGTCTGGTAGTTGATGAGCACATTACCATGGGTGACCTTAAGGGTGCTCTGGTTGCCATTATGAAGCAGATCTATGGTGAGGATTCTGAAATGCGTTTCCGTCCCCACCACTTCCCCTTTACCGAGCCCAGCTGTGAAATGGATATGCAGTGCCACAAGTGCCACGGTACCGGTGAGGTAGATGGTCAGGTCTGCTCTACCTGCCACGGTGAAGGGTGGATCGTATGGTTGGGTGCCGGTATGGTGCATCCCGAGGTTCTGCGCAACTGTGGTATCGACCCCGAAAAGTATTCCGGCTTTGCCTTCGGTATGGGTCTGGAG
>JAFSFK010000025.1 GCA_017435245.1 Oscillospiraceae bacterium
CCCGACGCAGGTGTTGCGGTTCTGAACGGTGTTGCTCTGGCAGCCGGTTCTATTTTGAAGGATGGTCCCATCGGCATCGTTGCCGCCTCCGGCAGCGGCGCACAGGAAGTTGGCTGCATCATCGAAAAGTGCGGCTATGGCGTCAGCAACCTCATCGGTACCGGCGGCCGTGACCTGTACCCCCAGATCGGCGGTATCACCATGATCGAGGGCATCCGCCGTATGGAAAATGACCCCAACACCAAGGTCATCGTGCTGGTTTCCAAGCTGGCTGACCTGGGTGTGATGGACAAGGTTTTAAATGTAGCAGACAATTGCAAAAAGAGCGTAGTTGTGGTATTCTTAGGTAGTAACGAAGACCTGTTCGTAAATCACAAGGTACACGCCACCTTCAGCTTGGAAGAATGCGCTTTGAAGGCAGTAGAGCTGGCAGGCGGCAATGTGTCCGGCTTCGGTATGACCGACGGTGAGATCGCTCAGCTGGCTAAGGATTCCGTTTCCAAGCTGGCAAAGGATAAGAAGTTCTTCCGTGGTCTGTACTGCGGCGGAACCTTTACCGAGGAAGCTTTGCAGTACTTCAGCGCTCACAACAAGGATGTAACCCTGTACTCCAACCTCAGTAACCGCTACTGTGTGAAGCTGGAAGATTCCGAGGTCAGCCAGGGTCACGCAATTCTGGACTTGGGTGCCGAGGACTTCACCGCAAAAGCACCCCACCCTGTATTTGATCCCAGCCTGCGTCTTTGCCGTCTGCGCAAGGAGCTGGAGGATCCCGAAGTGGGTGTTGTGCTGCTGGACTTCATCACCGGTCCCGGCGTTGCCGCAGACCCCATCACCGCTTTTGCTGAGGAATGTGCTAAGCATCCTGAGATCGTATTTATTTCCACCATCTGCGGCTCCTACGAGGATCCTCAGAATGTGGTGGAAAAGGAAAAGCTGCTGAAGGACGCAGGTGTCATCGTGGTCAAGAGCAACTACCAGAGCGCAAAGCTTGCCAGCGCTATGATGAACGAACTGGATCGGAGGTAATTACAATGGGCGAAATGAAGATCGTGAATTTGGGCATCTCCTCTTTTTATGATGCTCTGGTAAACCAGGACTGCAAGGTAGCACAGATCGACTGGCATCCTCCCGTAAAGCTCAGCGAGGAAGTACAGGAATGGTTGAAGGAAACCACCACCGGCGAGCTGGCTGCCAAGATCGACGAGGCAAACGAAGCCGCTGCCGATATGGTCATCCAGGCAGACCCCGTGTGGGTGGATGTACGTCCTGCCGGCGAAGTCATTAAAGGTCTGGACGACTACACCGTGACCCACTCCGGTCCTCCCATTTCCTTTGAGGATATGGTAATGCTCCACCAGCGGGGCATGGTCTCCGCTTGTCTGTTTGAAGGCTGGGCAAAGACCGAGGAAGAGGCTCTGGAGCTGATCCACAGCGGCAAGATCAAGATGATCTCCGCTCTGGACACCAACACCGTGGGTGCCGGTACCGGCATCATCACCAAGAGCGTTGCCATGATCGTCATCAAGGACCGCAACAACGGCAAGGTGGCAGCCACCTTCCCTGCCGAGGGTATCGTCCACCAGGGCGGCTTCTGTGGCTGGGGTCTGTACTCCGAGGGCATTGCTGAAAACCTGCGCCATATGGCAAAATACCTGCTGCCCCCCATGGCCGAGTGTGCCAAGAATATGGGCGGCGTTCCCATTAAGCCCATTCTGGCAGAGAGCATGGTCATGGGCGACGAAAACCACACCCGACAGTCTGCTGCCGACCTGCTGTTCGAGCATCAGATCGTGATGGATATGCTGAAGGTGGATATGCCTAAGGATCAGATCATGGCAAGCCTGCAGTATATCGTGGAGACCCCCCGTTTCTTCCACTGCTTCGGTCAGGGCGCAAGCCGTGCCGCACAGCTGGGCAACGTGGGCAGAGAGTACTCTACCGTCGTAACTGCGGTCTGCGGCAACGGCGTGGAGTTCGGTATCAAGGTTGCCGCTCTGGGCGACCAGTGGTTCACCGCTCCCGCTCCCATGATGGAGGGCAAGTACACTTCCTCTAAGTACACCATTGACGATCAGATCCCCTGGTGCGGCGACAGCTGCGTGGTGGAATGCGCAGGCTTGGGCGGTCTTGCCGCTGCGGCATCTCCCATTGTGTGCAACCTGCGTGGTATGAAGCTGAAGGATGCCATCGCCCAGACCCGGGAGATGGAGCGCATCTGCGTCAAGAAAAACTACAATTACCCCATCCCTAATATGGACTTCGACTTCCTGCCTGTTGGCATCGACATTCGTAAAGTACTGCAGACCGGCATCAGCCCGGTGATCCACGGCGGTATGTTCAACAAGGAAGGCGGCCTGATCGGCGCCGGTATGGCACGGATCCCCATGGAGTGCTTTGAAAAGGCAATGGCAGCCTTCGTAAAAAAATACGGAGCTTAATTATGGATAAAATTTTCATTATGAATCTGGGTACCACCAGCTTCAAGTTCAAATTCTATGCCTTTGAAGGCGAGAATTGCGATGTGCTGGCTACCGGTGAGCTGGAGAGTGTTGGCGCAGCTATGAGCCACTACGAGATCTCCTATCCCGACGGCCGCACCATTGTGGACGACACTCCCATCGCTGACCACGGCGCAGCCTTTGCCCACTGCTTTGCCATTTTGCAGCGGGACGGCATTATCCGGGATCTGGACGAAATGAGCGCTGTGGGCTACAAGGCTGTCCACGGCGGCAACCTGTCCGGCACCTGCCTGGTAGACGATGCACTGATCGCAGAAATGGAGCGGGTGACCCCCCTGGCACCTGCCCACAACCCCATCTACTTAAACGCTATGAAGGATATCCGCAAGCGGTTCCCCGGGCTCATTCAGGTTGCCCGTTTTGAGACCAGCTTCCACGGCAGTATCCCTGAAAAGCGGGTCACCTACGGCGTACCTTATCAGTGGAAGGAAGAACTGGGTATCCGCCGTTACGGCTTCCACGGTTCCAGCCATCAGTACATTTCCCAGACGGTTGCCAGGCTGCAGCCCGGCGCAAGACGGATCATTAACTGCCACTTAGGCGGCTCCTCCTCCATCTGCGCTGTTCTGGACGGAAAAAGTGTTGCAACCTCTATGGGTGCAACCTTGCAGTCGGGTCTATTCAACAATAACCGGGTAGGCGATTTTGAGCCCTTCTGCCTGAAGCCCATTATGGAGCATTACGGCTATACTCTGGATGAGACCCTGAACATCCTGTCCAAGAAATCCGGTCTTCTGGGTCTGAGCGGCGTCAGCAACGACCTGCGGCTGGTTATGGAAGCCGCCGATGCCGGCAACAAAAATGCCCAGCTGGCAGTGGACACGCTGTGCGACAACATCCTGGGCTACATCGGCATGTATGCCGCTTACCTCAACGGTCTGGATGCCCTGGTATTCACCGGCGGTATCGGCACCAACAGCGATGTGCTGCGTAAGAAGGTTTGCGAAAACCTGAGCTATCTGGGACTTGAGCTGGATGAAGAAAAGAATGCCCAGCGTGGCGACGGCATCATCAGCACCGATACCAGTAAGGTGACGGTATGGCGTCTTAAGACGGACGAAGAATCTGTTGTTGCCGGCTGCGTCCGGGAATTTCTGAACGCACAGTAATGGAGCGGATAACAGGCTGCGCCCCGGAGCATATCTGCACCCTTTTCCGGGACGGCTGCACAGGCACTGTGGAAATGGTCAATTCCCGGGGCATTTATCTGCAGATCGGAAGCCACCATATTTTGCTGTGCCACAGCGGCTTCGGCACCGTTCCCAACGGTGTGGCGGTGGACGGATGGGATAAACTATACCCTCTGCTTTCCGTCGGTCAGCCGCTACAGGCAGAACAGGACCTGTTGTTCTTTTCTTCCGTCTGCCTGGCGCTGCAGCTTAAAAACGTCCCCAAGGATATCCGCATCTGTTTCCCTGATAAAAAAGCACTACATGCCGGAATCGGTCGTTTGCTTGCAGGAGCAAAGCCAACCGGACTTTCCTCTCTGGTCTACCCTCTGTTTTCAGGACAATCACCGGAAATGAATCTATACTGCAAAATGGCACTTCCCTGCGTGCGGACTTTGCTGCAGGCTTTGAAGGAAGAAAATGCAGATGATATCTTTCTGTCTGTGGAGTCGCTTCTAGGCTTGGGCCCCGGGCTCACCCCCTCGGGAGATGACCTGCTCAGCGGTATTTTATACGCTCTGCGCCATAGTCCCCTAAGGGACAGTTTGGCGTGTAACGCACTGACAACGGCAGTTCGGGAGCTTGCCGGAGAAAGAACATCCGCTGTCAGCGCCGATTATCTGATGGCCGTTTCCGAGGATGCTCCCTTTGACCGTATGGCCGCTGCCTGGGCAGATCCTGCCGCCAGTGCTGCTGATCTTATGGAAATCGGCAGCAATTCCGGCACAGAAATGCTGCTGGGTCTTCTATGCGCAGGCACACTTTTAAACTAACACAAAAAACAGATCCGGCACAAGCCGGATCTGTATCCAAATCATTCTTATAGTGCGCCGTTTTTACGGCACTGGGCAGGCGTGATCCCGGTGGCTTTTTTAAAGAAGCCCGAAAAATGGGATGCTGAATGAAAACCCAGATTTACAGCGATCTCGCTGACAGGCTGCTGGGTGGTTACCAAAAGTCCGGTCGCAAGGGTCAGCCGCCGCTGCAATACATATTGGTGCAGGCTCATCCCCGTACTGCCCAAAATCAGCCGGTTCAGGTAATTGGGGTTGTAACCCATAGCTTCCCCCAGCTCCCGATTGGTAATATTTCTGGAAATGTTGGCATCGATGTATTGCTGCAGCTGCCCCATCACATTCTGCAATTCCCTACTTCCCTGTCGGGCACGGACGATCTCAAATAGAGCATCTTTGAAAAGGGTAGAGATCTTGCCCCTAAAAAAAGCGTGTTTGTTCCGAAATTCCAGAAGAATATTCTGCAGGATCGGTTCTATAAAAAACGCTTTCTCCAGATATAACGGCACATTCAATTCCGGTACATCGGAAAAGGCCACCATTTCGTGAGAAAGTTCCGGGCAGAATTCATCAGCAGGACAGGGTGGCAAAAATTCCACACGGCTACTGTAATCCTGGGTGAAGTCAAAATCCAACACCGCCAAATTGACACTCTGTGCCGGGCGGATGCAGTACCTGATGCCGGGCTGAAACAGTACTGCACAGCCGTGGTACAGGCGGTAAGTACTGCCTTCCATTTCCAGCTCCGCCTCTCCCTTGAGGGCGTAGAGCAAACGGCAGTCATAGGTTTTGGACGGGCCTCGCTGCCCAGTAAAATGCAGTTCACCCGCAAAGCGGATCCAGGGAGTGCAGTGGATCAGTTCCATCATCTTCACCTCCCTTATATAGTAGCATAATTGCAGGAAAAAAGGAAGTATGCGATATGTATCAAATCAAAAATAACAACCTATCTGTTTGCGTATCCAATGTAGGTGCGCAGCTGACCAGTCTTTACAGCACGGTCACAGAAATGGAATATCTCTGGCAGCCCGGCTATGAGACCTGGGCGCACAGCTCTATGCTGCTGTTTCCCAATCCCGGGCGGATCGCCCATGACCGGGTCATCATCGGCGGCAAGGTCTACCCTGCCACCATGCACGGCTTTGCCGACAATATGCCCTTTGACCTCATAGAACACAAGGAAAACAAGCTGATCCTGGAGCTGAAGGACAGCGATTACACACGCAAATATTTCCCCTACGCATTCCGCTTGCAGGTGGAGTTTATTCTGCAGGGAGATATGCTGATCCAGAATTTCCGGGTCATCAATGATGATGACAAGCCGGTCTATTACTGTCTGGGCGCACACCCCGGCTTCTACTGCCCTCTGGTTCTGGGAGAAAAGGCAGAGGATTACACCCTCACCTTTGACCGGCCTCAGAAGCTGGATAAGATGGAGCTGGAGGAAAACACCCGTCTGCTGACCGGCAACAAGACCCCTTATCTGCAGAACGAGACAACTGTCCCTCTTCACGATCATTTCTTTGACAACGGCCCGATGGTCTTTGAGGGAATGGACGCAGGCAGCATCACGCTGCGTTCCGGCACTTCCGGCCGGTTTGTGGAAATGGGCATTCAGGGCTTCCCCCACCTTTGTCTGTGGGGTGCACCTACAAGAATGTCTCTCATCGCCATAGAGCCTTGGATCGGTACCTCCGACCGGGTAGACACAGATCATGTCTGGGAGCATAAGCCCGGCATTCAGGTAGTTCAGCCGGGAGAAACAAATATCCATACACTTACATTCCGAGTAGGATAAAAATCACGGAGAACAAACGCAGCAACCTTTGGCTTGCGAATAACCGAAAATACAATATAATCGAAATGACAAAGTTCGTCCGTTAAACAGGAGGATATTATGGAAGAAAAAATCATTCAGGCTGTAAAAGAAAACAAGCTCATCGCCATTATCCGTGGCGTAGAGAGTGAAACGTGCGTGAAGATCGCACAGGCTCTGTATGACGGCGGTTTCCGCCTGATGGAGATCACCTACGATCAGAAGCATCCCGAAATCTGGGAAGAGACCGCAAAGGCAATCGGTACTGTCGCAAAGGCCTTTGAAGGCAGAATGTATGTGGGTGCCGGCACTGTTACCTGCACTGAGCTGGTAGAGCTGACCCACAAGTACGGCGGACAGTTCATCATCTCCCCAGACGTGAACGAGGATGTGATCCGCAGGACCCGTCAGCTGGGAATGGTTTCTATGCCCGGCGCTCTGACCCCCACTGAGGTGATGGTCGCCCATCGGGCAGGCGCTAATTTTGTAAAGCTGTTCCCCGCAGGCAATTTAGGAACCGGCTATGTAAAGGCCGTGAAGGCTCCCATCAGCCATGTGGATCTGCTGGTAGTCGGCGGTATTGACGAAAAAAACGTGGCTTCCTTCCTGGCTGTGGGCGCAGCAGGTGCCGGTATCGGCGGCAATCTGGTAAACAAAGCTTGGGTCGAAGCCGGCCAGTACGAAAAGATCACGCAAGTCGCCAAAGCATTGGTGGCAGCAGTAAAGTAAGGAGAATCAATTATGGCAAAGATTATTACATTCGGTGAGATCATGCTCCGGCTGAACCCCGAGAGCTACCTTCGCTTTACCCAGAGTCCCAAGTTTGAGGCCACCTATGCCGGCGGCGAAGCAAACGTTGCCGTATCTCTGGCAAACTACGGTCAGGATGCCGCTTTTGTTTCCAAGGTGCCTGCCCACGATATCGGTCAGTGCGCTATCAATGCCCTGCGCCAGTTCGGTGTGGATACCTCTATGGTGCTGCGTGGCGGTGACCGTCTGGGTGTCTACTACATCGAAAAGGGTGCTTCCCAGCGTCCCAGCAAGGTCATCTATGACCGGGCAGGCTCTTCCATCGCCACAGCCGAAGCATCTGAATTTGACTGGGAAACAATCTTCGCCGGTGCCGAGTGGTTCCACTGGACCGGCATCACACCCGCTCTGAGCCAGAGCATGGCTCAGGCCTGTCTGGAGGCCTGTAAGGCCGCCAAAAAAATGGGACTGACCGTTTCCTGTGACCTGAACTATCGTGGCAAGCTGTGGACCCGTGAGGCTGCCGGCAAATGCATGGCCGAACTGATGCCCTATGTGGACGTGTGCATTGCCAACGAGGAGGACTGCAAGGACGTTTTTGGTATTGAAGCGGAAAACACCGACATCACCGGTGGCAAGCTGGGCTACGACGGCTACGTCAGCGTTGCCCGTCAGATGGCGCAGCGTTTCGGCTGCAAGAAGGTGGCTATCACCCTGCGCAGCTCCCTGTCCGCCAACGACAACGACTGGGCCGGTATGCTCTACGACGCAGCCAGCGATAGGGCCGTTCTCTCCCCCACCTACCGGGTACATATCGTGGACCGTGTGGGCGGCGGTGACAGCTTCGGCGGCGGTCTGATCTACA
>JAFSFK010000026.1 GCA_017435245.1 Oscillospiraceae bacterium
GTGACAGTATGGAAGTGACCGATGAGGTGTTCGAGAGCGAACGGTCCATTGTATTTGACCAAGCGGAAAACCGTATGCACACCATTAAGGCCGTTATGGCGGCAACCTTGGCATAAATTACACCGGACTGCGTATGCAGTCCGGTGTTTTGCTCCAAAGTCCTTGCTTTTATATATTATCTATGGTAAAATGGCAAAATAAAATGCCGTGGTAGGCGAATTTTGTCGGAGGGAGGCGGTAGTGTGCGCCGGATCATAATGCTGATAACAGCGATCGTGCTGATCCTTGGGTTGAGCGTGAGCGCAGGTGCCGTCACTCAGGCGACGATGGTGCGGAGCCAGGCCTCCGTCCTGATCGATGAAAGCTGCGAGGTAGTGGTGACTGCCACCTTCCATTTGGATACGCCTATGGACGATCTGACCTTCCCTCTGCCTGTAGATGCAGCCAATGTGACGCTAAACGGCGCCCGGGTAGGAACCGCCATATCCGGCGAGGCCCGGCACGTGGATATTTCCAGGATCACCGGCGGTATGGCAGGAGATTTCTCTGTAGTCATCTCCTACCGGCTGAAGGATGTGATCGACTTCAATGACGAAGGTATCCTGCAGGCAACGATCCCACTGTTGTCGGGCTTTTCTTACCCGGTGGACGGTCTGGAACTGACGGTGACGATGCCGGAGGCAGTTACGGAAAAGCCTGCCTTCTCCAGTGGTTACCACAAATCCAATATTGAGCAGTATCTGCAATTCAGCGTGGATGGAGCGGTGATCACCGCATCCTCCACAGAGTCCCTGAAGGATCACGAAACCCTGGATATGACGGTGAGCGTGTCCGAGGAGCTGTTCCCCCAGCGGGTCATCGAGCTGCAGAATCTGGACGGTTTCTATCTGGCAATGGGCATTGCTGCTGCGGTTGCCCTTATTTACTGGCTGATCTTCCTGCGGAATCTTCCGCCCCGGTTTATTACCAGCGCCACTGCGCCGGAGGGCTTCAGTGCCGGTCAAATGGGCTCGGTGCTGAACCTGCGGGGAGCTGACCTGACGATGATGGTCTTTTCCTGGGCACAGCTGGGATATCTGGTGATCCATACGGATAAAAAGGGCCGTGTCACATTGCAAAAGCAGATGGAAATGGGCAATGAGCGCAGCGCCTTTGAGCAGCGGTGCTTTAAGAATCTGTTTGGCAACCGAAATACGGTGGATACCTCCGGCAGCCGATACGCAGAGATGTGCCGCAAAACCGGGAAAATGCCGCCCAATATACAGGGACTGGTACACCCCAAGTCCGGCAGCGCATATGTATTCCGGAGCCTTATGGCCATCGTTGGTATGCTCTGCGGCATCTGTCTGGGATTGACTTTGAGTGCGGAAGCAGCAGTGCGTTGGTTTCCGGCTGTGCTGATGGCATTGTTCTGCGGTATTGGCAGCTGGCTGCTTCACAACTGGTGGGAGAGCATCTTTACCCACCGCAGAGGAAGTCTGCTTGCTGCAGTGGTGGTGATCACCCTGTGGGTGGTGCTGAGTATTGTGGCAAAAACCTTCTGGCTGGATGGCTGGGTAATTTTCGGACAGCTGCTGGTGGGTCTGATGGCAGCCTTTGGCGGCCGGCGAACCGAGGCAGGCCGGCAGGCGATGAGCGAGGTTCTTGGTTTGCGCCGGTATCTGCGGCGGTTGCCCCGAAAGCAGCTGGAGCATATTTACCGGCAGAATCCGGATTATTTCCATATGCTGATACCCTATGCCCTGGCGCTGGGCGTGGATAAGGGCTTTGCCAAGCATTTTGACCGTGAGCCGATGCCGGACTGTCCCTATATGACCGGCGTGGCCGTGGGACGGATGCGTGCTGTACAGTGGAGCCGGGTAATGCGCAGAACGATCGGCGCTATGGAGGCCAAAAGCCGCACCAAGCCCCTGGATGACCTGATGGCCCGTTTACAAAGCTTCATTAAATAAACACCCCGGCAGGCGTCACTTTGACACCTGCCGGGTTCCTTATTCGCAGGTATATTCCAGTTTATCGAGCAGTCAAAGCCTCCCCTGTGTAAGGGGAGCCTTTGGTGCAGTGCACAACAGCTCGATAAACTGGAACTTGTCTGGCTTTGACTTTTTCCAACATAAGCGGTATAATTATAAAAAAGGAGTGGTTGTGTATGATTACGCAGGAAGAAAAATTTATACAGATGACCCAGCCGCCGGTGGAAAAGCTGATCCTCAAGCTGGCAGTTCCCTGCATCATCAGTATGCTGGTCACCTCCTTTTATAATATGGCCGATACCTTTTTTGTGGGTATGCTGAAAAGCAACGCCGCCACCGGTGCGGTGGGTGTGGTATTTTCTATGATGGCCATTATCCAGGCCGTTGGCTTTTTCTTCGGACAGGGCAGCGGCAACTACATCTCCCGGATGCTGGGACAAAAACACTACGACGAAGCTTCCACTATGGCTGCCAACGGATTTTTCCTGTCTTTGGCTACCGGCATTCTGATTTGCGTGCTGGGACAGCTCTTTCTGGAGCCTCTTGCTTATCTGCTGGGTTCCACCGATACCATTCTCCCCTATACCAAGGACTATCTGCGGGTGATCCTGTTGGGTGCACCCTGGATGATGGCATCGCTGGTTCTGAACAATCAGCTGCGCTTTCAGGGCAGTGCCATCTACTCTATGGTGGGCATCACCACCGGTGCGGTATTAAATATCGCATTGGATCCCATAATGATCTTTACCCTGGATCTGGGTGTGGCCGGCGCAGGCTGGGCTACCATCATCAGCCAGTTCGTCAGTTTTCTTATTCTGCTGGCAGGCTGCGCCAAGGGCAGTAACATCCACATTAAGCCAAAATACTTCCGCATCAATTGGTTCTACCTGAAGCAAATGGCCCGGGGCGGACTTCCCAGCCTCGCAAGGCAGTCTCTGGCATCTGTTGCCACCATCTGCCTGAACCACGCCGCCCGCCCCTACGGAGATGTGGTTATTGCCGCTATGGGCGTTGTTCAGCGGATTGCCATGTTCGGCGCTTCCGCAATGATCGGCTTCGGTCAGGGCTTCCAGCCCTTCTGCGGCTTTAACTACGGCGCAGGGCTATACAAGCGGGTGAAAAAGGGCTTTTGGTTCTGCGTCAAAGGCTCCTTCGGTTTTCTGGTGATCGTCAGCGCCGCAGCTTATATCTTTGCGCCTCAGCTGGTTGCTCTGTTCCGGGATGACCCGGAGGTCATCGCCTGCGCCACCACCGCTTTGCGGTTCCAGTGCATCAGCTTCCCGGCCCACAGCTGGATCGTTATGAGCAATATGTACCAGCAGGTCACGGGAAAAACCGCCTCTGCCACCTTCCTGGCAATGGCCCGGCAGGGCATCTTCTATATCCCCACGGTTTTGCTTCTGTCCACCCTTCTGGGCAAGCTGGGTATCCAAATGACCCAGATGATCTCCGACCTGCTGACGGTGGCCTGCGCCATCCCGCTGCAGCTTTATATCCTGCGTAAAACACCCAAGGAAGACCGTCCTCTGGGATAATGTTTTTGTTGCGCCCAGCTATCGGCTGTGATAAAATAAAGAAAAACACCCAGGAGCCGTTATGAAAAAGTTTTTTCTAATATTTTTAATATCAATGGTACCGCTGATCGAGCTGCGGGGCGCTATCCCCATCGCTATGCGTATGGATATGCCCTTTGTTCCTGCTCTGATCATCAGCGTCATTGGCAATATGCTTCCGGTTCCCTTTATTTATTTCTTTGCCCGAAAAGTCTTGATCTGGGGTGCAGATAAAAAGTATATTGGAAAATTCTTCCGGTTTTGTCTGGAAAAAGGGGAAAAAGCCGGTAAAAAGCTGGTAAAAACCACCGGCCGGGGCGGCTTGTTCGTAGCACTGCTGCTGTTCGTTGGCATCCCCCTTCCGGGAACCGGAGCCTGGACCGGTGCACTGGGTGCCAGCTTTTTGAATATGGGCTTTAAATCCACTGTTTTATCCGTATGTCTGGGCGTGATATTGGCAGGCTGCATTATGGCGGCAGCCAGCGCTGCAAGTCTGCATATTTTTGGTCTTTAGGAGGTAACAACTATGTCCGATTGTCTGTTTTGTAAGATCGTTAAGGGGGATATCCCCTCCACCAAGGTCTATGAAGATGATGTGGTCTATGCCTTCCGGGATATCAACCCCCAGGCACCTACCCACATTCTGGTGATCCCCAAGGCCCATTTGGGAAGCGTCAACGATGTGAATATCGTCAACAGCGTGGTGGTTGCCCGTATTTTTGAGGTCATTCCCCAGATCGCTGCTCAGGAAGGCCTCACCGGCGGCTACCGGGTGGTCTCCAACTGCGGCGCAGATGCCGGCCAGACGGTGCATCATCTGCATTTCCACATCCTGGGCGGTAAGGAACTGTCTTTGGAAATGGCATAATTCACACCCCGGTGGGCTGCCCCACCGGGGTTTTAATTCCGATTTATGGAGCAGTTTGATTGATGCACTTGCCAAAGCCTTCTCCTTGAGGAGAAGGTGGCACGCCGTAGGCGTGACGGATGTGGTGGACAGTAAAATGTTACGAACTCGCCGAAAACCAATGTGAAATCGTAAGATTTCCTGCACACATCATCAGTCAAAAATCGAAGATTTTTGACAGCTTCCCCCTCAAGGGGAAGCCTTTGGTACGGCGCATAACTGCTCGATAAACCGGAATTTGTTGACAACTACGTTTTTTCTGCTATAATGTCATTAATCGCAAAACAAATCGATCTTCGGGGGGCCGGATGCATCCGGCTGAGATTGGACTTGGTAGTCCTGACCCGTGAACCTGATACGGTTAGTACCGTCGGAGGGAAAGATGCACATATGGGATACCTGGTATCGCATTGCACCTAGACGGGTTTGCAATGCGATACTTTTCTTTTCGGACTTGATCCGAAAAGAAAAGTCCACGGAGCAGCGGCTCTTTTGCGGCAACTCGTCACTGCGTCATCTTAAAATACACAAAGTATTTCTACGATTCCGCAGTTTGATTTGCCACAAAACTTCTCGCTTTCCGTTGGATTTTTCTTTTCTCCTCAAGTCCGGAGCGCCATAAAACAAAATGGCAATAAATAACGGGAGGTATTCCATATGAAAAGCAAAACCAAGAAAATCACAGAAAGCGCAATGCTGCTGGCTGTGGCCATCGTACTGGAGCTGGTCTCCAAGATGTTCATCCCCGAGATGCCCTTCGGCGGACAGATCACACTGGTGAGTATGCTGCCCATCGTGCTGATCTCTTACCGTCACGGCGTGAAGTGGGGTTTCGTTTCCGGTGTGGCATACGCCTTGCTGGAAATGGCTATCGGCGCAAAGACCGTCGCCGCCGCCTTCCAGCCCGGCTACTTTGGCGACGGCGTGATGCTCCTGAACGCCTTGATCATGTGCGTTTTGGACTATCTGGTGGCATACACTGTTCTGGGCCTGGGCGGCTGCTTCCGCAACAAGATCGAAAATAAGGGCGTGAGCCTGATGTGCGGCAGTCTGGTGGCTCTGGGCGCCAGATACCTTGCCCACATCGCTTCCGGCTATATCCTCTTTGCCGGCTGGGCAGAGTGGTTCTTCACTCAGGAGGGCTTCCCCGCTTGGGGTGCACAGCTGGTGTCCTCTCTGTCCCCCCAGCTGCTGGGCCTGGTGTACAGCATCGTCTATAACGGTATGTACATGGTTCCCGAGATCATTATTACCGCAGTGGTATCTCTGCTGCTGGCCCGGATCCCCAAGATCGTTACCAAAGTCAGTTGAGGGATTTTTCTTGCATTTGTCTCCATTCTTTCTTATAATAAATAATAAAAAGTCCGCCGTGGAGAAAAGCGAATGGATCGTGCCGTGATCCAGCCGCCGTTCATCGGCCGGTAAACTGCTGTTGCAGCACAGAAGGGAGAACAAATGAAGCAAGGAAACCGAATTCCGTGGATCGATGTAGCAAAAGGCATCTGTATGATAGCGGTAATCGCCGGTCATATGGGTGTAAAGGCTATCAATCTTGTCGTATTTTCTTTTCATCTGACCGTCTTTTTTATCTTGAGCGGATACACGCTGAAGAACAATTTCAGTCTGGACAGCTTGACCAAACGCTTCAGAAGTTTGATGGTCCCATATTTTGTAACCTGCTTTGCAGTTACTGTAATGGATGCTATCAATCTAATATTACTTTCCGGAGAAACAAGCTTCCTGGCTATTACGAAAAAAATCGGATACGATATTACCAGAAGCCTTATGGCCTCCGGTACATTCAAAAATTTTGGTTCCATCGACTTTGGCGGTCACATTGGTGCGATCTGGTATCTTCCTGCTACCTTTTTTGCAGTATCCATCGCCCAGGCCTTGTTGAAGTATGTTCCCCGGCGGGGACATCGATATGCGATCTCTGCCGCCTGCGCCATATGCGCCTGTCTTACTTCTACCTATTTGTGGCTGCCCTTTAGCATCCAGTCGGGAATGCTTGCGGTTCCGCTGGTCTTGCTGGGCTACGATCTAAAACAGGAAGATCTCCTAAAGCACTTAACCCTGCCCCGTGCACTGATATGTCTTGCTGTCTTTATTGCCGGAGTCATTTGGAAAAAGACCCTGATCTATTATGTTACAGCCTATATGACTGACTATCTGATATCGACGATCTGTGCCCTTGCCTCCAGCCTTTTCGTAATCTACATCTCCCAAAAGCTGGAAAAGAGCAAAGCGTTGGCATGGATCGGCCGAAACAGTATTTTCTTTCTGTGCGTACACCTTTTTGAAATGGAAACGATGGGCACCTGGTTCCGCCGTTTTCTGGCGCTGATAAAACTCCCGGTCAATACCGCAACTCTGTTTTTGGTCAGATTCCTATTCATTTCTGCCATCGCATTTGTTCTCGTGCTGTTTAAAAACCGTCGCAGAAAAGAAATACAGCCAATCACCGGTCCCCGTGATCTGGCTTTGGATGTAGCAAAAGCCGGCCTGATCATTTTGATGATCGTTGGTCATTTTGCGATTGACGAACGCTTCCGGAAAATCATTTACAGCTTTCATATGGCTGCCTTTGTCTTTTTTTCTGGCTATTATTTTCATCCGGAAACAAGCCACAATCTGTTCAAAGCAATTTGGAAACAGATCAAACAGTTCTTGCTGCCATACGCATTGTTTGGCATTGCATATATCCTGCTGACCAACAACGGATTATTGACGGAGCTAAAAACCCTCGCTCTTGGTCTCAGCTTCTCTAAAAACATCTTTGCTGACATCCCCTCCATTGGTCCTGTCTATTTTATACTGCTTCTATTTTTGACAAAGGTCATCTATTTGTTCATCGATCGCTTTTGCCCAAAGGAACACTGGAAGGCCGCAGTCGTTCTGGTTCTGTCCTTGTTTGGACAGTTTCTCGGACATAAGGGTTGGTGGCTGCCCTGGAGCGCAGACTGTTCATTGTACGCATTGGCGTTCTATTATATCGGTCACTGCTTCAAAAAATATGGGATCATGGAGTATCTGTGCCGGAGAAACTTTTCCTATTTTGTTTTAAGCTGTATTTGGGCATATATGGTCCACAAGGGAAGTATGGAAATAGCGGTTCGCAATTATGGAGCGTACGGTTTAACACTTATGGGCGCAGTAAGTGCATGTGTCCTGGTATATATGTGCTGCCAATATATATGCGCAACATGGAACCGTAGGATTATTTACCTGCTTTGTCAAATTGGAAAACACACATTGTCCATTCTTGTCGTTCACAGGCTCCTTTCCAGGCATATTGGAAATATTATTTCTTTATGCTTTTCCAAGGACAGTGTGTATTATGTCGTTTTGACCATTTTGGCACAGGTGTTCCTGGGGGTTTTGATCGGCAGTCTGATTGCATATATTCGTCCAAAAAACACCAAAGCGATCGCACCTACTTAATTACAACTCCGCAGTACAGAAACTCTGTGCTGCGGAGTTTTTTATCCAAACTTACTGCTGCATACGGAAAACCGCCATGCCGGGCGCATCCATAGCCAGCTGATTCACCTGGTACAGCACTCGGGCGGTATCGGCACGGGTAAGCTCCTCCACTCCGGTCAAAGCAATGCCGTTGTCCTGCATCACCGTCAGAGAGGCCGCCGCCCAGGCAGGTACCTCAATTGCGTTTTCCTGTGCAGACGCTTCCAGAACCTCCTGGGTCACAGACAGGTCCAGAGCATTCTGCAGCATTACAGCAGCTTCTGCGCCGGTAATGGGTGCATCCGCACCAAAGCTCTCAGCATCGGGCAGACGCTCCGTCAAACCGGAACGCATTGCCGCTGTCAAATAGGGTCTGAGCCACTGGGGTGTCTCCTCCGGCACAGCGGTCAGTGCTGTATTCTCTGTGGGAATATCCAGAAGTTCCACCATCATCGCCAGGAACTCCCCCCGGCTGACAGTCTTATCCGGGCGAAAACAGCTCTGCCCGTTCACGCTCTCACCCACAAACAGACCGGTATTGCGCATCCATTCTGCCTCAAACTGGCAATCCATGCCTACCGTATCGGTATACTGACGGGCATCGTTGGGCTTCAGGATCTGCACCGTAACGGTTGCCTCCCGGGAGACATTCCCCGCCGGGTCTGTCACGGTGTAAGTGAAGGAATCCACACCCACCTTGTTCTTCTTGGGTGTATAGGTGAAGCTGCCGTCCGCTCCCAACTCCACATCTCCCCGCTTGGGCGGACGGATCAGGGTATAAGTCAGCGCTTCTCCCTCCGGGTCGTTGGCCTTCAGCTTGCCCTCATTGGGGACATTTTTGTAGGTCTCCAGGGCACTGTCCTGGGCCAAGGGTGCTTTATCCTCCTTGCCCCGGATATTGATGGTCATTGCGGCGCACTGCTCCACCCGGTTATCATAAATGGGCAGATAAGAGATCACAGCCTGCGCATCATCATCCTTACGCACAGGGCAAAAGGTCATCCGGGCGATCTGATCTGCGGTAAGGATATCCCCTTCACGGAGGATCCGGTGATCCAGCATCACCACACCCTGTTCACCGGGAAGCGCTGTGATGCAGATTCCTGCCAGCTGCTCCTCGGACAAGGCAAAATCCTGGGGGGTAAAGCAATAGGTGGCGTCGCAGTCCACCTCCGCCGCCAGCACACCGGTACCCGCTCCCAGCAAGCAGGCCAGCACCAGCACAAGGCAAACAAAACGAACACGGAACATATCTATAACCTCCTGTATTTGGTGTTCGCAGGTATTGTTTGCCAAAGGTATAAAAAATATGCAGGCTCTGGAAATTTTACCAAAGCTATGCTAAAATAATTTTATCAAAAACCGAAAGGGAGATTCTTATGGAAAAACTGCAAAAAAGCGGATATCTGTGCCATCCCATGCAGGCCTATACCCTGCGCCGGGTGACCCTGAGTGAGGGCAAGGCCAAGGGTGCATCTGTGATCGAGGTCTGCACCGCAGGCGGTCTGCAGGTGGATATTTTCCCCGACAGCGGTCTGGACATCGGTCAGGTCCGCTATAAGGGCAACAATATGGCCTTTATCTGCAAGAACGGCTATGACAGTCCCGCTGTGTTCATTCCCCACCAATCCAACTTCCTCAATACCTATCCCGGCGGTATGATGTATACCTGCGGTCTGCGCAATGTGGGGCCGGCCAGTCAGGATGGCAACGAGTACCACGAAAATCACGGTCGGTATCACGGCCTGGCCGCTGAACAGGTCGGTGCCTATGTGGAGGATGACACCATCATCATCCGGGGCGTTATTCGGGAGAGTGCGCTGTTCGGTCACTGCCTGCAGGTTTCCCGTGTGATCCGCATACCCATTTTCGGAGCCAAAATCACGGTTTCTGACGAGCTTACCAATCTTGCCCATCAGGATCAGGAATATATGCTCCTGTACCACTGCAATTTCGGTTACCCCTTCCTGTCTGAGAAAGCGCACCTGGAATTCCCCGAGAAGCGCAAAACCACCGCAAGAACCCCCTTTGCGGAAAACTATCTGGGCAGGGAGCATACCTTTGTGGCACCCATTCCCGGCGAGGAGGAACGCTGCTACTTCCACGAGGATATGGAGCATAAGGTTTCTCTGGTCAACGAGTCTCTGGCCACCAAAATGACTATGACCTGGAGTGAGACTTTGCCCATTCTGGTCCAGTGGCGGACCATGGCCAGCGGCGACTATGCACTGGGACTGGAACCCACCAACAACTATATCAACGGCCGTTCTGAAGAACGCAAAAACGGTACACTGCCTGTGATCAAAGCCCACGAAACGGTGAAAACTGAAGTATCCTTCCAATTCGAGACCATCTGAACCAAGCGGGGCTGACCTTTCGGTCAGCCCCGTTGCTGTGTAAATTCCAGTTTATCGAGCCGTTGGCTCGATAAAAATGGATAATGGACAATTGATAATTGATAATGATTGTGTCGCCTACGGCGACTATTTAAATCATTTTCCGGAGGAAAATACCTTAATTATCCATTATACATTATCCATTATCAATTCGTTTATCGGTACGATAAACTGGAATTTGATACATAAACAAAAACAGCGGCTGAAAAACAGCCGCTGTTTTTTATTTGCCAAACAATCTTAATACACGGGCACGCAGGCCACGCCAGCACTTCCGGGGAAAACGGGTATAATGCCACACCCGGCAGTAAAGCTTATAGCCCCAGTGATCCGCTTCCCAGCGCTTTTCGCCCCGGTAAAAGGCGGTAACCACACCGATCATCTGGTCGTGGGTAAGTCCCTTTTCCGGCTGAAACTGATTGTCCCCGATACAGGTATAGGTATCTGCCACTCTGACGATCCGATGGAGCACATAATGTCCATCCCTGCGCTGATACAGAGGTAAGTCGAATTTTCTCAGTTTTTCCGGCAACGGTCCCAGCTCAACGGTGTCAATACCCTGACGAATCATCGGCAGCATACTGACCCCCTTGGGACCAAACCGTACCCGTCCGCCCTCAGCAAACCGCTGACGAAACAGCGGCACCAGCGCATCCAGGCCAAGCTCTTTTTTATCAGGCGAGGAAGTCATTTTCGACCAACTTCTCCACAAAGCCATCCACGCACTCCTGTGCGGTTCCCCGGTCAATGCCGTACTCACCCAGCAGCGCATCGATCAGTGCTTCCTTAGTGGTCTCCTTCTCCAGCAGTTCCCACAGGAAACGGGCAGTGCTGTTGAGGGTGATCATCATGTTCATATCCAGATCATCACCGGTGGGCAGTACCACGGTTTCACCGGCGACCTCCTGAAGAACAAATCCTTCTTTCAGCTTCATAAAAATTCTCCTTTTTACAGATTTTTACCATATTGTAACAGATTATCCTCCCGTTTTCAAGGGGGATCCCAGAAAAAGCTTATTGATAGATCAGTGCGGTCACAGGCTCAAAATCAGCATTCAGGCCCACATAGATCAGGCCCTCATCCGCATCCGCAGGAATGGTGTAGCTGTCGCCCTGCAGGGCTACGATGATCCGTCCGCCGCCCTCGATGGTGGCAGCATTGATCTGATTATACAGCAGGTCCCGTCCGTCAACCAAACTGAAAGCCTCGGGATCGGTGTCATCCTTGCTCAGCAGCTCCAGATAGAACTGCAGTGTCAGCTTGCTGAGCCATTCCTCGTAGAAGCTGTCAAAGAGGATGGCATCAGGATAAGAAATGCTGTCATCGATGGCCAAGCGGACATTCAGGGGAAATGCCTCTGCCAGAGCCTCGGCATCACACAGCGTGTCGGAGTAACTGCCTCTCCAGTAGCTGTGGAAGTTGGAGAACACATCTTCGCCTGCCAGACCGGCCATATACTCAGCATACAGATACACAGAGCCATATACACCAAAGTCGGTGGCAGTAGAACTGAAGTTGTACATTGACTGGCCGTTGCGGATAAGCTCGCCCTGCCGGAAGGCATCCAGATGACCGCCGTTCTCGTCGTTCTTCACGCCGGGATACAGCACTTCCTCGATGTAGCCGGACATTGCCTCATTGATCCACACGGGGCAGATGTTCATATCAATGGTTTCAAAGGCATTGGTGGCGCAGATCAGATGCTGGAACTCGTGCGCCATCGTAGAGCGCATAAAGGTCTGCATCTGCTCATAAGCGGTGTAGCTGCCGTTGATGTGGAGGATATCCAGATCCAAATTGAGACCGTAGCTGAATATCTGATCCATAGTCACTTCGTCATGGGCATACAGATCTGAGTAGCTGAAACAACCACCGATACCATCCGGCATAGGGTAATACAGAAGATTCACCTTACCGCCGTACTGAGAGAACCGGGGCTGGCCGAAGGTCTGGGTCACATTGGGATAGATATAAGTATCAAACTGCGTACCATAGTCAAGAATGATCTCTTCGCTGATCTCGCAGTCCGCTACCCAGATGTTGCAGTTGGTACCGGCATAGCGGCAGGTAAACGTACGCAAGATCCGGGGATTATCTATAGAAAGGTTGTCGTAGCAGTAGAAGCTCTCCGTATCTCCCACCTGGAAGGGCTCGATCATCGCATTGGAGCGGGATCCTTCGCCGCCCAGCTGATCAAAGGGAACATTTTCATTCAGCTTGCCCTGGTCTGCACCAATATAGGTCACAGGATTTTCCAGACCGCCCTTGTTAAGATCCACCTCCACCTGCATACCCAAGTTGCCGGTGCTGAGGCCCGTACTCAGATAAGGATAGTCCTCATCATACACGTCGGGATTGTAGATCATCACATAGCGTACAGCGTCCATATCACCGGCTACCACATCGGTCGTCGTATTTACCCCATAGCTTTTCACAGGAACGATTTCCTCGGGAAGCTGAGGCACATACTCCGTAGGCTCCTCCTCATCCTCCCCGTTCATCACGTCCCAGTTGATACCAACAGTGGGCAGTGTGCCGAAATCAAACTGGTTTGCCTGATCCTCTGTCACAGGCGTATCCTTGCCGGACAGGGCGCAGCCTGTAAGCAGTGCGGCTGCCATCAGTGCTGCCATTGTCCATAATACGATTTTTTTCATTCTTCTACCTCGCTTTGTTCATTTTCATAGGGTGGGATCTGCAGGGTTACCTCCTGCTGACCGGTATACAAGATCGATTCTCCCCGGAAGTCCATGATCCAGATCCGGAAGCTGACGCTCTGGGGCATTGGTTTGTCATTATAAACACTGCAGTTTAATCTGCATACCGTTTTTTGATGAGGTCCCAAGCGGGCATCGCCAAAGTACAGCGGCGAACTGTGCATATTGATCTCTTGCCCGTCAGCAAAAACATCCGTCGTTTCCAAGCTGATATCCCGATCGGTATCGTTGACGATGCTCAGATACCACTGGCAGCTGCTTTCATAGTCCCTTTTATAGCTGAGCAGGCTCACCCGGATCCCCTTTTCTTCAAAGATCACCTGTTCCCCCTCTGCGAAAGGTACTGCCGTGCCGGATTCCGATAATGTCAATGGGCACCAGTATAGTTCCGACAGAGCGTTTCCGCTGAAAACAGGCGAGTGATCCGTCCGCTTCAGTAAGAGGGTAATTTCTTCCACAGAAGTCATTTCCCAAGGATCCATATCAAAGTCATCCAGCTCAAACATCTGATAGCTTTTGCTTCCCGACGGGATATTTTCAAAATAGCCTTGCGTGTATGCGTCCACAAAGACCCCGTCGACGGATGCTCCCACAATGTCAATATTCAACGGATCTTTCCCACGGTTTTCCACACAGATCACGCCTTTCAGCGGATCCCCGGGATGGTTTTCTCCGTCACCTCCCAGCCCCAACAAGGTCACCTTGTATTCCGGCGTTTCCAGCAGTGTCTGCTGCAGTGCCTGCGCATCAAACTGAGGCCGGTCAAATTTCCAAAACTTTTCCTGTTCCGAATCTGATACCAGCATTGTTTCCCGGGAAAGGCTCACCCGGAAGGGCTGTTCATACATAACAAAGGCACCGGAAATGCTTTTGCGGATGGAAAGGTCAAAGCGCAGCTGTCCCGGAGCGTTCCACAGCTCCAGCTTTCCGAAGGCTTCCAGATCCGTGCCTGTATTGCAGCTCACCGTTTCCCCGGCAGGAACACTGAAGCCGGAGAAGAAGTTATCGCAGTAAACATCATTCCAAAACACATCACTGCCGTTAATATACACGGAATGATCATTTCCGTTGGTAGCACTGAGGACATAACGCTCTGCACGGGACAAGATACCGGTATCCTTTTTCTCCAGATACACACGGACTCCTGAATGCTCTGTCAGCAGCACCCGTTCTCCCTGCTGCCAGGAAACATCGATAGGCTCCGCCTCAGTGGGTGTTTCCAACCTACCCTCGGTCCGGATGGGGAGCAGCTCTGAGCAATAGCGGTTGCCCTGGGTGTCCTCCACCTCGAAGAGCAGGTAATACTCCCCCTTTACCAGCGGCGCACAGACAAACTCGATTCCGTTTTCCACCGCATACTCGATTCCGGAAAACATAGTGGACACTTCCCACTGCTCCACCGGCATAATTGCGCCGTTTTCGTAACGGGTCAAGTAGCGGTGGTCATCGTGGATGAACATACAGGTAGCCCATTGGGAAAGATCCGCATCCACCAGCTTGCCACCGGTCAGCACATCTGCTCCTGCATAATGATCGTAAGGCGTCAGAGAGTTGACGGTCACGGCCTTGGTGCGGTTGTCGATGCTCAAACCGAACCGGTGGGCCACATCCTTTTTTTCATAATCCTCAGGAGCATCTCCCAGGTCCATAGAATAGTTGGAAAGAACAGCATAGACGCTGTATCGGGTCTGACCCGCCACCGTATCGTGTTCGATGGCCACAGGGATCTGGTATTCCCCAAAATCGTCCTTTACGTACAGAACATCGCCGTCAAAATTGGCAGTAAGCAAGCCATCGTCGTTGGTCACATCGTGGCTGGAATAGATCCGGGTGAAGTACTCCTCTCCGTCCCGGACCAGAATGTAATACCGGGCCGAAGCAAAACTTTCCTGCTGGGCATCACTTAGCTGCAGGGTATAGGTACTGGCCGTTGTGCGCTGGGGTGTTTGACTGACCGCAATATCCAGCTTGTCGCTTTCCAGCCAAATGTTCTGATAATTTTGCAGATAGGTGTCGTATTCCGGGAACAGGCCTAATCTTTCATAGGTTTTGCCCCAGCTTTCCGCAAAATAATACTTATTGTAGAAAGGATAGTACAGGGAAAGACCACAGCAGTTTTCCGCATTGGTGGCATTGGAAAGGATCATATCCCCAAGGATCTGCTGTATGGCGGCAGTCTCTTTGGGGTAGATATCCGCCAACTGCACTGTCATATCCTGCAGGTCAATCAGATCATACTCCGATCCGGTGCTGGCACGTCCCAGAGCACGGGTCTTTACCCGTTTGGCAGAAAGGGTATTGTACTGGCTCTCTACCGTCCCGGCAGCCTGGGCAAACAAATCGTTAATAGCAGTATTCAAGGCAGGTGCGTAGCTTAAGTCCACACACGACAGGGTGGTATCCCTGTTTTCATAGCCACGGCTTTCGTAGTATTCCAGACAGGAGGTCAGATACCCCTGGGTCAGCTGCCGCAGCAGATCCGGTGTCTTTTCCAGCCCCACTGCCGCCAGAAAATCATAGTTCCACCCGAAAGAGGGTTCTGTTTCCTGGGATGCCACCAGATACGCAGCATAATCTCCCCACACACAGGCCAATTCCGCCGATGCCATCAGGCAGGCATCGAAACCCACCCAGCTTAATTTATTATCCTGACCAAAAGGGGAATTCTCCATTGCCTGGCCCATTTCCTGCAGCGTCAGGGTGTCATTGTCAAACAGCATATCCTTGCCGTAGCCAATCACCGGCCCATCTCCGTGATCCCAGAGGATCAAAGCATATTCATCAGCAGGGAAATTGGCATACCCGTAAGTCAGGAAATTGGAGAGGCAGGCAGCATCTCCCATAGAAGACGTGGGCGTGGAGGTGATTTTTTGGAATCCCTCCGGAGTCAGCCACAAAAGGCTGTGCTCCTGGGCGTTGGCGTTCTCATTGTGCCAATGGGGAGAACCACCGGCATACACCACCACATTTACTTTGCTTAGGTCTACACCACTGGCTTCCATCTCCATAAGATCCCGGGTGCCGGCACCGGCCTGGGCCTCCAGATCCGAGCCGATCATATAGACCATTACGGTGGTTTTTTCCGGCAAGTCCGGTGCACCGCAGCCACACAGCACCAGGACCATAAGCAGAAATCCCAACAGCCACTTCTTCACCGAACCCACCTCCTTTTCAATAGCATATTATATCATACGGCCCTGCACCTTGCAATCTTCCAAATTCCGATTTATCCGTTCCCTACGATCATATACAAACAGCTCGCAAAATCGGAATTTAAAAAATGCAAAACAGTCCCGGACCAATGTCCGGGACTGTTATTACTCGGTTTTTACAATGACAAAACCCTCGACCAGATTGGCTTCTGTCAGACTTCCTTCAATGGAAACGCTGCGGTCCATCAAATCTGTGAGGATCACGCTGCCGTCTCTGCACTCGATGCGCATTACGTTTTTCATCACAACGGCAGAATCCTCCATAGTGTTTTTATAAACAGTAGAAAGGCACATAGCTTACTCCTTACTGGGCATCCAGGCTGGCCAGAACCATACTTAGCCGCATATTGCCCTTTTCAAAGTCGGATACAGAGGCCATCACCTGCTCATAGGCAGCGTGGCTGCCAGCCTTTTCCAGTTGGATGGCCAAATCTGCCAGTTCTTTGGCATGAGCGGTATTGTGATTCACCATATATTTCATCAGTGCCATCAGCTCTTCCATCGGCGTATGCTGGCAGGCGGATGCACAGCCCTGGCAGCTGTGATCACAATCGTGGCTGTGGGAATGGGCATCCCCGTGGTCGTGCAGGTGCTCGTGGGTGTGGGGATGCTCGTGAGAATGCTCGTGAGCGTGAACGTGCTCATGGGTATGGGCAACACCGTCGTGGGTGTGCTCGTGGGAATGCGAATGCTCATGCAGGTGGGAATGGTCGCCACCGGCAATATGATCGTGATGAATATGCATAGCAGAATCTCCTTTGCCATTTTTCTTTATTATAGCGGTATATGGTTCTGTTGTCAAATTCCAGTTTATCGAGCAGTCTTCAATAGAACTTGTAGGGGCGATTATCAATCGCCCGCCCAATTATTTGTGTGCAAATAATTGGGATTTCCGGAGGAAATCATATATTATCACCTGTCGGTGATGGGATTTTGTTTTACAAA
>JAFSFK010000027.1 GCA_017435245.1 Oscillospiraceae bacterium
AGTGGATGGTTAGGCGTACAATCCAACGCCCCCCTTGCCTAAAGGGGGGTGCCCAGTGTGCACACTGGGCGGGGGGATACTGTACGAATTTGCCGAAATCTATCGTATACTGATACTGATTACTGCGAATCCCTCAGTCAAAAATCAGAGATTTTTGCCAGCTCCCTTTAGGCAAGGGAGCCTTTAGGGGCAGTGCATAACAGACCGATAAATCGGAATGTGATTGACAAAAAAACAGAAGGGGATTACAATATCCCCATTGAATCTACTTTTGAGGTGAATCCTATGGAAAAGAAATTACGCATGGAAACTTTGGCCATTCAGGCCGGCTATGCTCCCGGCAACGGCGAACCCCGTCAGTTCCCCATTGTCCAGAGCACGACTTTTAAATATGCCACTTCTGAGGATATGGGCAAGCTCTTTGATCTGGAGGCCTCCGGCTACTTCTACTCCCGTCTGCAGAACCCTACCTGTGATATGACTGCTGCCAAGATCGCAGCGATGGAGGGCGGTACTGCTGCTATGCTCACCGGCTCCGGTCAGGCTGCCAACTTCTATGCGATGTTCAACATCGCATCCTGCGGCGATCACATTGTGTCATCTTCCGCTATTTATGGCGGCACCTTCAATCTGATCTCCGTGACTATGAAGCGGATGGGCATTGACGCTACCTTTGTCAGCCCTGATGCCACTTACGAGGAGATCTGCGCCGCCATCCGGCCCAATACCAAGCTGGTGTTCGGCGAGACCATCGCCAATCCTGCGCTGAATGTGCTGGATATTGAGGTCTTTGCCAAGGCTGCCCACGATAACGGCATTCCCTTTATCATCGATAACACCTTTGCGACTCCTGTCAACTGCCGTCCCATCGAGTGGGGTGCGGATATCGTCACCCATTCCACCACCAAGTATATGGACGGTCACGGTGTGGCTGTGGGCGGCTGTATCGTTGACAGCGGCAAGTTTGACTGGACCAAGTACCCCGATAAGTTCCCCGGCCTGTGCACCCCTGATGACAGCTATCACGGTGTTACCTATACCGAGCGTTTCGGCCTGGAGGGTGCTTTCATCACCAAGTGTACCGCCCAGCTGATGCGTGATCTTGGCTCCATTCAGAGCCCCCAGAGCGCCTTCTATCTGAATCTGGGCCTGGAGAGCCTGCCCTTCCGTATGAAGCAGCACTGCGCCAATGCCCAGGCGGTTGCCGAGTATCTGCAAGGCAATCCCAAGGTGGCTTGGGTCAAGTACTGCGGTCTGCCCGGGGATAAGTACTACGAGATCGCCAAGAAGTACCTGCCCAACGGCTCCTGTGGCGTTATCTCCTTCGGCCTCAAGGGCGGACGGAAGGCTGCAGAGACCTTTATGAAGCACCTGCAGCTGGGCTCCATCGAGACCCACGTAGCCGACTCCCGTACCTGCTGCCTCCACCCGGCAAGCGCCACCCACCGTCAGATGACCGACAAGCAGTTGGAGGAATGCGGTGTGGGTGCCGACCTGATCCGCCTTTCCTGCGGCCTTGAAAATGCCCTGGATCTGATCGCCGACCTGGAGCAGGCCATCGATAAGGTTTAATTTGAAATGCACCACCGTCCAGGTGGTGCATTTTTGCGCAACAACTTCTAATTTATCGAGCAGTTAAAGCCTCCCTTGTGTAAAGGGTAGCAAAGCGAATTAGGATAACTATGCTTGCCGGGGGCAAGCATACCTACACTAATGTGGCCGAGCGCAAGCGAGGTCGGAGGGATTGTTAGGGACGGTTTAATCACGAAAAATGTGCGTGATTGCTACATTTTCTAACAACCCCTCAGTCAAAAATTAAAGATTTTTGACAGCTCCCCTTACACAGGGGAGCCTTTGGGGGAGCGTGAATAGCTCGATAAACTGGAATTTGACAGTTTGCATTTTTAGTGGTATATGGCGGAAGTTTTGTGAATTGACAGGTATTTTTCCCGGTGGTATAATAATTAAAATAACTTTTACAGGAGATGTTTTGCTATGAAGGTCATTGTGTGTACCGGCGATTCCCATACCTGCGGTCAGGGCTCTGACAATATCCTCAGCGCCACCAAGGTGAAAAACCCCAACGACCGTTACGACACCTCCGGCAAGGGTCTGGGCGGCGGTGCCTGCGATCTGGTGTGTCCCGGCTATGTGAATCTGGTTCGTCAGTTTGTGGTGGAGAACACCGATTCCCGTCACGCCGTGGAGAATATGCAGATCCTGAACGAAAAGTACGGCTATCCTCTGGACGAGGACGGTGTGCTGCTCAACAAGGAGCTGGTCATCGAAAACAGCTGGGATCTGATCCTCCTTTGCGTTGGCGAGCAGCCGGAAAAAGCAGAAATCGCCATTTATCTGGACGGCAAGCTCTACAAGAACGAGACACTCCATACTCCCGTACCCCGTTACAACGACTGGTCTTTCCGCAATGTGCCCATCCGTTGTGAGGGCGTGAAGGAAGTAAAGATCGTGCCTGTGTCCGGCAAGCCCTTTATTCGTCAAATCCAGTACGCCGCCGGTGAGTATGTGGTCATCAACTCCGGCATTGGCTCCTGCACCTCCAAGCGGTATTTTAACGAGTGCTTTGACTACTGCGTTACCGACTTCCAGCCGGACATCGTGGTGGCGGAGGGTCATTCCATCAACGACTGGATCCAGTACAAGTCCGCTCAGGAGCATTATGACTGCCTAAAGGTGATGCTGGAAAAATTCCGGGAAATGGGCGCCCAGGTGCTCTTCACCACCGTATCTCCCATTGAGAGCAAGCAGGAAAATGCCGCAGGGGTGCTGTACCGGGACTTTATCGATGCTTCCCGGCAGGCGGCGCAGGATCTGAACGTCCCCATTGCGGATGCCCACGAGCGCTTTACCCAGGCACTTGCGCCCATCCCCAAGGAGGAGCGGTCCGCCTATATGTATGTGGACAAGTGGCACGTCAATGCCCGGGGACATAAGATCTACGCCGATACGATTTGTGAAAAGCTGAAGGATATGCTGTAAGATCCACCGGACACGGAATTATCCGTGTCCGGTTTTGCTACGCTTGACAGAAATGAGGATTTCCCGTATACTAAATATGTATTTCGATACATAAATATCGCTTTGAAGGATGTGTAACTGAAATGGATGCAAAATACGAAGCCTTATTTACACCCTGGAAGATCCGGGATGTGGAGATCAAGAACCGCATCGTTATGTGCCCTATGGGCGGTACCAGCCTGTTCGGCTGGTTCGAGCTTACCGGCTGCGGCTTTGACAAGGAAGCTGCCAAGCTGTTTCTGGAGCGGGCAAAGAATAATGTAGGACTGATTATCCCCGGTATCGCGCCCCTGCGGGATACCTTTTGGGGTAAGTGGCTCTGGCAGAATCCCAAGATGTTCGAAGAGCTGAAGGAGTTCATGGATGAGATCCATAAGACCGGTGCCAAGCTGTTTATCCAGCTCACTGCCGGTATGGGACGCAGCTGGGCCATCACCGAGCTGGTGGGACCTCTGCATAAGAATAAGTTCACCCGTGCCATCGTAAAGCCTATCTTGGATACCAGCCACGAGCTGGCATCTCCCAGCGAGCAGCCTGCCCGTTGGGCACCGGATATCATCTGCCCGGAGATGACTGTGGAGCAGATCCATGAGATCATCGAGGCTTTTGCCAAGACCGCCAAGCTGTGTAAGGATGCGGGCGTTGACGGTGTTGAGGTCCACGCAGTCCACGTAGGCTATCTGCTTGACCAGTTTGCCATCGAATTTTTCAACAAGCGTACCGACGAATACGGCGGCAGCTTTGAAAACCGTTACCGTTTCGCAGCTGAGGTAGTCAAGGCTATCAAGGCTGAATGCGGCGAGAATTTCCCCGTATCCCTGCGCTACAGCGTAGAATCCAAGCTCAAGGGCTTTGCCGAGGGTATCGTTCCCGGTGACGACGCTCCCGAGATGGGCCGTAATATGGAAGAATCTGAGCGTGCTGCCAAGTATCTGCAGGATGCTGGCTACGACATGCTCAACGCCGACAACGGTACATATGACAGCTGGTACTGGGCGCATCC
>JAFSFK010000028.1 GCA_017435245.1 Oscillospiraceae bacterium
CTTTCGACTTAAAATCAAGTTTTGAATAATTTGTCTAGCAAATATACTCAAGAATTTTCGTTGGCTGTTATTCGTTCTAAAACGCTTAAACAATCCATTTATTGTCAAGGTGTTTGTTCATCTTTGCGTTATTCAATTTACAAGGTACAGAGTCGCTCTGCCGCCTCAGCGGTGAGCCTGTTTAATTTAGCACATCTCAAAGCCTTTGTCAAGAACTTTTTTCAAATCTCGGCAAGTTTTTTTCAGTTGTGCATTATTTTGCGCTCCCCTGCGGAAGCGCTTGAGTATATTAACAGATAGGCATTTAAATGTCAATACCTTTTTCTGTTTTTTACATTTAATTTTCCGGTTTTGCCGCATCACCATGGACATCCAAATACTCAGCTTCCTCCTTTACTTTTCCACCGTTATATTTACCGATCTGCACAGATTCACGCAGATACTGATGCAGGTCCTGCGCCGCATTCTCTGCCCCCTCGCCTATCAGCAGATAGTCAGCGGTATCCAAATAGATCACCGCAAGGGCGTTTTCTTTCAGATCTGTAAGCGCCTCTTGCGCCGTGTTGCCTATACCGATACTCTCCCCGTCTGTTTGGAGCACCACTTGCCCGTCTTCCAGATAAATCGCTACCGCTTCCACAGGCTCCAGCTTCGCAATATCCAGCCGATCCACAGGTGCAAAAAGCATCGCTGCCAATATTACAATATATAATAGAATCCTCATTTTTGATTTCTCCTATCCTGTGGATTGAGCCTGTCACTGCGGAATTTTTGATTCTTCAGCCGCCGGCGAAGAAAGGTGGTGGTGTGTGACAAATAGGGTACATCCAAGCTTTTTAGACCAGATAAGTGTATGAGCAGAATTAGAACGCCTGCCGCCACACCATAAATTCCTGCAATGGATGCCAGAACCGCAATGCCAAACCGCCAAATTCGAATCGCATTGGCAAGATCCCGGTTGGGCAGCACAAAGCCGCATACACCGGCAACAGACACGATGATCAGCGCCGCAGGAGAAATGAATCCTGCCTCCACCGCAGCAGTACCCACCACGATACCGCCGATCACCGACACCGACTGTCCGATTGCCTGTGGCAGATGGATACCGGATTCCTGCAACAGTTCAAAGGCAATAAGCAAGCTTAGCACCTCTGCCAATGTGGAAAACGGAACGGACTGTTTACTTTCAATAATAGAGCGAAGCAGCGGCAGGGGCAGTACCGCTTGATGGAAGGTTGCCACGGCAATATACAGCGCCGGCAGGAGAAGTCCAATAAGCAGCGCAAGGTAGCGCAGGATGCGAACTGCGGATGCTCCCACATAATCTCTGCCCCGGTCCTCGGGACTTTCCATTAAATACATCAGGTCAGCCGGTGCCAGATACCCCAAAGGCAGCCCGTCGATGAGCAGTCCTACCCGACCATCCAGCAGGCCTTGACAGAAACGGTCGGTGCGCTCGGTATATTGCAGCAGCGGAAATGCCGTCGCCCGGGAGCCGGTGACATATTCCTCTACAGCTGAGGGAGATAACAATCCATCAATATCGATAGCGGCGATCCGTTGTTTCATTTTTTCAACCAATGACGGGTCGGTAATGCCCTCCAGCCAGAGGATGCTGATATTGGTAAGGCTTCGTCTGCCCACCTGGGTCTCAAACAGCCGCAGGTCCGGGCTTCGCAGATGGCGGCGGATATAGCTGGTATTGGAGCGGATGGTCTCCACGAAGGCATCCTTTGCCCCTTTGACGGTGTTCTCCACCTCCGGAGCGCCTGTTCCCCGCTTATCCGGTGTCCTGACCTCAAAGCCGATAGCGCCCACCTCAGGAAACAACACCACGCAAAAGCCGTTTACCAGCAAAAAAGCAATGCTGTCCAGATCTTTGCAGGGATTCGCCACATTATTATAGATCATACCGGTAAGGGCACGGTCATAGAGGTCTTTCATCGTCGGTGCGGATAGATGCTGGGTAATGGGCTTAAAGATATAGTCGGATGCGTAAGCAGAAGCGATCAGTCCGTCGATTGCATAGGCATAGAGCGTGTGCTCTCCGCAGCGAAGCTCCCGGCGGACAAAATCCGCCGCATCACGGAAGATGTGGCTTATATTTTCATCGGTCATTTTTCCCGGATACTGTTTTTCCATAGGCTCACCTCGAAAAGTAGTTTGCCCGGAAAGAATGGGAATATGTGGAGAAAAATGCCGGGAATGCAAAATGCATTCCCGGTACAGGCATATATCTGAACAAATGCCGTTAATTGATCTACTTTAGGAAACCGTACGGCGTGTATCGATGTAAACGATTGCGGCATCGAAATCGATTCGAATATTGGTTTTAAACCCATGAAAGAATAAACCTTGCAACGAACCACTATCCATAACAATTTCGTTTCCAATAATTTTTCGCACTGCCGCAGGACTTTCCACATTTGTAGAAAATCTAAAATCCGTTTTGGATGTATCCAGCTCAAGGCAACCTTCCATAAATGAGATTTTGACAACACAACTCTCCTTTATCGGATAAGGCTTACAAGGAAGCCACAAAATATTTGCATCCAATTCTTTTGCTATGGCTATCACCGGAAGTTCAGCAGACTTATTTGCATAATCGATACGAACATAATTCCCATCTGTAATGTCAGTTCCATTGACGATTAAGCGACAGTTCACCATATCAAGGTCTTCTTCCGGAGTAGACAAATCCCGTGTATCAATGGAAACCACAGATTCTGCATAATCTATAGAAATATCTACATTCCAGGCGTGGTACATCATCGCAGAAACTGATCGGCTGTCAATAATCAATTCCCCGTCTTTCATACGGCGGACAGAACGATCTAACCAATATACTTTCTCAAGTCCAAAATCTTTCTCTTCCGTATTGAATGTAAACGAATAGCCGTTGAACGTGATCGTTATCATATGGGTGTTAATCACGTTACCTTGCTCCACAACAATCTCAGCACCAAGAGCATCCATAACCGTCAGTAACGGAAGCTCTGCATACCATTGATCGTGGTTGATTTGCAAATCACTGTTAACAATGTATTCTTTTCCATTTATGTACAATTGATAGGGTGTTGTATTGTTGCGGTGTGATACACACACAATCAGTATGAAAAAGAAGACAATCAGTGCACATAGGATACTTATCCCATACCATATAATTCTCTTCATTTCGCACCTCCAACATATTATAGAATTATTTTACAAGATGATTTCCGTTATTGTCAAGCAATGGGAGAATATGCGGTTAGGAATTGAAATTTCTCGCTGAATCTGTTATAGTAGCCTCACTATGAACAAAACGCAAAGGAGCGTTTCTATGTCTGATATTATTGCTGCTGTGTCTACCGGCAATCAGGTCAGCGCCATTGGCATCCTGCGGTTGACCGGCAACGGCTGTGCCGATGTTGCCGGCAAGGTCTTTACATTAAATAACGGCACTGCTCTTTCTGAAGCACCCAACCGGAAGCTGATGCTGGGCGAATTGCACGACAAAGAAGGCCGGGTCATCGACCAGTGCATGGCGGTCTACACCCGGGCGCCCCATTCCTACACTGGTGAGGATACTGTGGAAATTCAATGCCACGGCTCTCCCGCTGTGCTGGCCGCCGGATTGGACGCACTGTATCTTGCCGGAGCAAGACCTGCCAAACGGGGCGAATTCACCAAGCGGGCATTTATGAACGGTCAGCTGGATCTGACCCAGGCAGAGGCCGTCATCGATCTGATTGAAGCCGAGACTGCCGATGCCGCTGCCAACGCCGCCGGACAGGTGGGCGGTACGCTGCAAAAGAAGCTCTCTCCCATCTACAATGATCTGACAAACCTTTGCAGCCATTTCCACGCAGTGCTTGACTATCCCGATGAGGATATTGAAGACTTCGGTCTGAATGCCTATGAGGGCATTCTTAAGAAGGATGCCAAGGCATTGGATAGCCTTCTGTCCACCTACGGGCAGGGTCGTATCCTGCGGCAGGGCGTTTGCGCTGCCATTGTGGGTAAACCCAATGTGGGTAAGTCCAGTCTGCTGAACGCACTGGCAGGCTACGAGCGGGTCATCGTTACTGAGATTGCCGGCACCACCCGGGATACGGTAGAGGAAACGGTAATGCTGGGGTCAACCCGGCTGCGGCTCATTGACACTGCCGGTATTCGGGAGACTGAGGACAAAATCGAGGCTATGGGCGTGGAGCGCTCCAAGCAGGCTGTTGAAAATGCGGATCTGGTTTTGTTCGTCTGCGACGGTTCTCAGGAACTGACGGAAGAAGACCAAGCGGTTATTGATACTTGCTGTGAACACGAGAACGCCGTTGCCCTTATCAACAAGTCCGATTTGGGAAGCAAAGTGCAGCCCAGCGACCTGCCCTTTATGAATATCATTCCCATCTGTGCAAAGACCGGCGAAGGTCTTGACTTGCTTGCCGCTCTTGTGGACGAGCTGTTTGAAAAGGATGCGCCCTGTGACGGCTCTATCCTCACTAACCCCCGGCAGTTTGATGCCATTCGCAGAGCCTACGATGCCATCCTGCGCTCCCTGCAGGGACTGCGTCTGGGACTGACCCCGGATGCGGTGCTGACGGATGTGGAAAGCGCTATGGAAGCTATGGGCGAAGTTACCGGCAATGTGGTCCGGGAGGACATTACCGCAAGGATCTTTGAGCGGTTCTGCGTGGGTAAATAAGAAGAACGGATTGCCACGGGCGCAAGCGCCCTCGCAATGACGTGGAGGAACGAAAGGTTTATGATCTATTTGGATAATTCTGCCACCACTAAGCCTTGCAAGGAGGCGGTGGAGGCAGTTGCAGGCGCAATGACAACCGACTGGGGAAATCCCAGCGCCCTATATCAGTTCGGTATCGATGCCGCTGTCAGTCTTCGCACCGCTCGGCATAAAGTAGCCGCAGCGCTGGGTGCAGAGCCGGACCGGGTGTTCTTCACCTCCGGCGGTACAGAAGCGGACAACTGGGCGATCTTTGGTGCGGCAAAGCGCTTTGGTAAAAAGAATAAGCACATCATCACCACCGCCATCGAGCATCCGGCAGTTCTTAACTGTATGAAGGATCTGGAAGCACAGGGGTTTGAAGTCACCTATCTGCAGCCGGATGCGCTGGGTAGAATCACATTGGATGCTTTGAAAGCCGCCCTGCGCAAGGATACCTTTTTGGTCTGCGTTATGATGGTCAACAACGAGACCGGCGCAGTGATGCCCATTGCCCAGATGGCAAAGCTGGTGCATCGTATGTGTCCTGATGCCATTTTTCACACCGATGCGGTGCAGGGATTTATGAAAGTTCCTTTTATGGCTAAGTCCTTGGGTGCGGATCTGATATCCGTTTCCTCTCACAAGGTTCACGGGCCGAAGGGTGCGGGTGCACTGTACATCAGTCCCCGGCTTAAGTCCTTCCCCCCGTTGCTGATCGGTGGCGGACAGGAAAAGGGGCTGCGCAGCGGCACGGAGGGTACGCCTGGGATCTTCGGCTTTGCCGCCGCCTGTGAGGCAGTTAACAAAACCTTCCGGGAGGACATTTCCCGGGAAAAGGATATGCTGAATAGCTTGATAGAAAAAATTTCCGCTATGGAGGGCATTCAGGTCAATGGCGCACACGACGCACCCCATATTCTGTCCCTTGCCATCCCCGGTGTGCCCACCCAGAACACCATTAACATTTTGCAGGATAGCGGAATCTGCGTCAGCGCCGGTTCTGCCTGCGCCAAGGGTCACCGCAGCCACGTAATGACGGCGATGAATTTATCTCCAGAAGTCATTGACGGTTCTTTCCGGGTATCCATTTCCAGAGATACTACACAGGCAGATATGGACGCATTGATCGAAGGTATTCAGTCCGTGCTGAATTGGAAGAATCGGTAAGTAAATTGATAATGGAAAATGTATAATGGATAATTGTGGTATTTGCTTTACAAATATATTTTAAACAAGTCCGCCTTGCGGACACCGCCATTTTCAATTTTCAATTTTCAATTATCCATTCCTGGTAAGTAACTACGTAAAAAAGAGAGGGGAAACTCCCCTCTCTTTTATATTTTTATAAACTTAGTATGCGACGCCCCAGTAGATCATGGTCTTGGCAGGCTTGCCGCAGATGGGGCAAACATCCCCCAAGTTCTCCTGAGCAAAGGGCATACACCGGGAAGACATTCCGGCTACTTCCTTCATCTTCAGCTCGCACTCCAAATCGCCGCACCACATGGTCTTGACGAAGCCGCCGTTCTTCTCCTGCAGTTCCTTGGCTTCTTCCAAAGAGTGTGCTTCGTAGATATGCTCTTCCAGATTCTTCTTGGCACGGTCGTACATACCCTTGTGGACCAGCTCCAGCTGCTCGGCAACTGCGCTTTCCAGATCCTCCAGAGCAACCACGGTCTTTTCACCGTCGTTACGGCGAACCAGCACGCACTGACCGTTCTCCAGATCACGGGGACCGCACTCAACACGCAGAGGAATGCCCTTCATCTCGTACTCAGCGCACTTCCAACCCATGGAGTTGTCGGAGTCATCCAGCTTTACCCGGAAACCGGCATTGATAAGACGGTCCTTCAGGCCATTGGCTGCATCCAGAACGCCGGGCTTATGCTGGGCGATGGGCAGCACCACCACCTGGATGGGAGCTACCTTAGGAGGCAGCACCAGACCGTTATTATCGCCGTGGGTCATGATGATACCGCCGATCAGACGGGTGGAAACGCCCCAGGAGGTTTCGTGAGGGGCCGCAGGGTCGTAGAGTGTTTCAAACGAATAGGCCGTCTTTTCGGGCGTGTAAA
>JAFSFK010000029.1 GCA_017435245.1 Oscillospiraceae bacterium
ATCTGAATAATTTCCGAATTAAGAAGGCAGTTCATCTGCTCAGTGAGACATCCTCCAGCATTGAGTCCATTGCCTATATGGTGGGATTTAACGATCCCAAGACTTTCTCCCGGGTCTTTAAGGCCGTCACAGGTATCTCTCCCCGGGATTACAGAAAGGGTAATGATGCTTACTCACTGAATGTGGAGCAAAAAGGGAAGAATACGCAGTAATTGTGAACCGGAAAAACCGGAGAAATGAGGCAAAGTATGTTTTTCGAAATAGAAAAATTTGCTAAGCGTACAGAGGAACTGGCACCTTGCAGATGGGCACAAATGCAGTCTTTGGAGTGGTTCTATATTATGGAGGGGCAGTTGGGGCCTGACGAGGTGTATACCCAATGTCCCGAGGAATTCCCCCAGGATAAGATAAATGTCGGGGCGGATTTTATCGGCCGTGACCGGTATGTGTGGCTTCGCAAGGAAGTGCAGATCCCTCCCGCCAAAGAAGGCTTTACCCCGGTTGCCCGTTTTGATTTTGGAAAGACCGGCGTGAATAATAAGTTTGGATTTGAATCCCTTTTGTATATTGACAGACACCCCTATCAGGGCGTGGACGGCAATCATCAGGAGGTAGTCCTGACGCCCTATGCCGGCCAGACGGTGGAGCTGACGTTCCTGCTGTGGTCCGGACTGGAGGGCGGCGGTCCCAAGAAGGACCAGTATCACCGGCTGTCTGTGGCCCAGATCGGCTATCTGGATCAGACGGTCGACAAGCTTTATTACCTGTTTAAGAATATGACGGATACCGCCGGCTGGCTGACAGATGAAATCCCCGAGAAGCACGAGATCGTTCGTGCTCTGGAGGGCGTCTGTGCCCGGCTGGACTTTGACCGGGACTGCATCCGTGCTTCGGCAGCCGATGCTCTTAACTATCTGGAGCAGGCACTTGAAAAAATGCCGAAAAACAGCCCTGTTACCGTCTATGCCACCGGCCATAGCCATATCGATGTGACCTGGCTGTGGCGGCTGAAGCATACCCGGGAAAAAACGCAGCGTTCCTTCTCCACAGTACTGCGTCTGATGGAGGAATACCCGGAGTATCATTTCCTGCAGAGTCAGCCGCAGCTGTATAAATTCATCAAGAAAGATAATCCGGAACTGTATGCCAAGATCAAGGAGCGGATCGCAGAGGGCCGTTGGGAGGTCGACGGTGGTATGTGGCTGGAGGCGGACTGCAATGTCACCAGCGGTGAGAGCCTGGCCCGCCAGTTCCTGTATGGAATTCGCTTTATTCAGGAAGAGTTCGGGAAAAAGTGCAGTTATCTATGGCTGCCGGACGTGTTCGGCTACAGCTGGGCACTGCCTCAGATCATGAAGCTGTGCGGTCTTAATACCTTTATGACCACTAAGATCAGCTGGAATCAGTTTAACGAGATGCCCAACGATCTGTTCTGGTGGCGGGGCATTGACGGAACCCAGATGCTGACCTATTTTGTCAATGCGCCCAATAACAATGAGCGCTCCGTCAAATACGGAAAAGTGTCCAACTACAGCGCTGAGGTGGCACCGCTGGTTGCGGTGGGTGCCTGGAAGCGGTTCAAAAATAAGGACCTGACCAAGAATGTGCTGATCTCCTATGGCTTCGGCGATGGCGGTGGCGGACCTACCCGTCAGATGATCGAAAACCTGCGGGCCATCCGGCAGATCCCCGGCATTCCGGATATGAAGTCTGCCGGCCCCGGAGAATTTTTCCAAAAGCTCCACAAGAGCGTGGAAAGCACAGATCGCTATGTTCCTGTGTGGGATGGGGAACTGTATTTGGAGCTGCACCGTGCTACCTATACCACCGAGGGTAAGAATAAATGGCACAACCGCAAGTTGGAGTATGCTCTCACAGAAACCGAGTGGCTCAGCACCCTGGCAATGCTGGAGGGCGGCAGCTACGATGCCCAGCGGATCCACGATTGCTGGGAGCAGGTGCTGTGTGCTCAGTTCCACGATACCATTCCCGGTTCTTCCATCCGTGAGGTATACGAGGACACGGATCGGATCTACGCCCAGGTATGGGACGATGTGAAGAAAATGCAGCGGAACGCCTGTGATGTTCTGGTGCAGCCAGCCCAAAACACCTGGAGTGTCCTGCGCTTTGCGGACACCGACGCTTCTGAGCCGGTGCTGATCCCCCAGCCGGGAGAGGGCGTGTTTGCGGATGCTCAAGGAAATGTCCTTCCTGCCCAGCGGACAGCAGATGGTTGGCTGGTGGAAAAAGCTTGGGAACCTCTGTCTGTAGAGCAGGTGACCTTCACGGCAAAAGCTGCACCGAAGGCTGAGAGTCCCTTCTGTCTGGATTTGGAAAACCGCACTTTGGAAACCCCCTTCTACCACATCGTATGGGACGAAAACGGCAGCCTTTCCCATGTCTATGACAAGGAAAACCGCCGGCAGGTCCTGCGTAACAAGGGCAATGTCCTGCGTGTATATGAGGATCGTCCCACTATGTACGATGCTTGGGATATGGATATTTTCTACACCCAAAAGTATGAGGATGCAAAGCTTGTAAGTGTTTGCTGCACAGAGGATGGTCCTGTGCGTATGCGTATCAAGTTTACATACACCTACCGTGCATCCCGGCTTGAGCAGGATATGATCGTCTACGACCGCAGCCGCCGGGTCGATTTTGAGACCTATGCTGACTGGCACGAGGATCGCCGTCTGCTCAGAGCTTTGTTTGATGTGGATGTTCGAGCCACCAAGGCCACCTACGATGTCCAGTTCGGTCACGTGGAACGGCCTACCCACTGGAACACCAGCTGGGATTGGGCACGCTTTGAGGTCTGCGGTCATAAGTGGGCGGATATTTCCGAGGCCGACTACGGCGTGAGCCTGCTCAACGATTGTAAGTACGGCTACTCTGTTAAGGACTCCGTGATGGGCATTTCTCTTTTGAAAAGCTCCAAAAACCCCGATACCCACGCAGATATGGGTGAACATCATTTTACTTACAGCCTGCTGCCCCACGCAGGCAGCCTGGGGCCCGAGACCATCGAGCAGAGCATCAGCCTGAACCAGCCTGTTGTATGCGTACAGGGCAGCACCAGAGCAGGAGCATTCCTGAAAAAGGATTGTGCCACTGTGAAGATCGATGCGGTCAAGCCTGCTGAGGATGGAGACGGATTTGTGGTGCATATGCACGAGTGTATGGGCGGCAGAGCAACTGTTGCGCTGCGGTCGGATTATCCCATCCGGGAATATGCCCCGTGCAACCTGCTGGAAGAGTATGAAACCAAGACCGAAGGTGCGACAATCAGTGCGGATTTCCGGCCTTTTGAAATCAAATGTTTCCGCATATGGAACGTTTGAAGAGAGTGAAGGAGAATCATAAAATATGAATGAACCTGCAACATGGGAACGACCCATAACCATAAAGCGGTATTTGCATCCGCCTATGTCTGAGCGGATCTTTACCCTCTGGGCAGAGGGAAAGCTCCTGTTCGGCGAAGTGAATGTGAAGAACTTTGTGGTTGGAAGTAATTACAAAGTGGGTCGTAACTATTATTTTGATCTGGAAAGCTGCTTTGTGTGGCTGCTTCACGGCAAGGATGCTCAGCAGTTTGATTTTCGCAAGACAAAGACTGTGGCTAGCGATGATGGAGCACCTGTCCATGCGGTTGTGATGGAGCTGGCAGATGCTGAAATTAAGCTGGAGAGCTGCTGCAACACTGCCCGAAAGTCCAGTTGCTTTGGTAAGATCACGATCACCAATCACGGAACCTGGACCGCAGCTGATCAGCTGGTGCTGATGCTGCGAAGCGGCAAGGAGGCGGAAATGCTCTGCGGTGCGCCAAACGGGTACGTCCGCCATGACCCGGATCTGGATGCCCAGAAGAAGATCCCTGCCACTTGGCGTAAGGAAAACGGTTGCTATACCGATGGTATCCGTGTCCTGCGGCTTAAGAGCGATGCGCAGGTGGGCTGGGATGAGGCTGCCGGAATGATCGTGATCCCGTATGCGCTGGAGCCGGGCTGCAGCCGGGAGATCACCTTCAGCCTGGATATGGGCGAGGTGGCGGCGTTTGACTACGATGAAGAAAAGGCCAAGGCACAGGCTTTCTGGACGGAAGAACTGAAAGCCATTACCAAGCTGCCGCAAAAGCTTGCTGATGACCCCGAGAAGTGCAAGATGATCCGCCATCTGGTGGCACAGATGCTCCAGTCTTTTGCATACCCCATCGGGGAGGATTACGTACTGTCCCGTCAGGGCGGCTTGATGTCCATTGCCTGGCCCTCTGAGGCGATGTATACCATTGAGGCATTGTCCCGGGTGGGTGATTTCGGAAAATATATCGAGCCTGCCCTCTCTACCCATTATGATCTGATGCAGCAGCCCAACGGCGAGGTGTGGAATATCGGTGCCTACTGGGCCAGCGTTACCGCCGCAGTCCTGTACTCCTTCTGCCGCTACTGTGATGCCGCAGGTAAGGATTACTATGAAAAGTACCGGGATAAGGCGTTTGCGTCCTACAATTGGATCGTGGAGCAGCGTCGCAGTGTGGAAGATTCCGAGCTGTTTGCCGGCGGTCTGTTCCCCGCAGGCGCATCCAATGACTGGTCACTCCAGTTCCAGGGCTGGACACTGACGGATGTATTTAACCTCTTTGCCATCGATGCCCTGGCAGAAACCGCAGAGCGTTACGGGGATCCGGAGGCAAAGGAAGTCAGAGCGGAGCATCAGGCATATCTTGCTGATATGAAGCGCCACTACCGGAAGTATTACGATGCCTGCGAAGGGTCGGATATGCTGAAGATCCCCATCAAGCCTGTGGGGGATGACCAGGAGCTGATCGACAATCTGTTCCCCTTGCTGTATCACGGCCGGTTTATCTGGTGCGGTGTGATCGATAAGGACGTGGATATCCGCCGGGTCTACAATTATATGCTTCACCACGATATTGCCCGGAAGGGTGGCTTGTACGGCCATATGCCCTTTGAGAAAGGCAATGAGCATATCTGGTATTTCTCCGTTACCGATTACTACTGGCACAAGATCTGGATGCGTATGGGCGAATATAAATTGGCAGACGAGATCGTGGAAGCCAACATCCGCTTTGCGATGTCCCCGGAATACAATATGCAGGAGCGATATGAGGACAATAGCCCTTACTTCGCTCCCTGGAGTCCCAACATCAGCGCCAACGGCAGACTCATTATGATGATGATGGACCGGGCTATGTGCGAATAAGCAATTACCCATATACGTCATTGTAAACCAGTCTCAGGCTGGTATGGCAACAGAGAACCCCCTCTGCGGAATATCCGCAGAGGGGGTTGTGCTGTCAGCCACCAAGGATGGGATCGTCACCGAACAGGGATTCGTTGCACTCGGCACAATAAATGATCCAATCTTCTTCCATATTTGAGCTTTCTTTTACTTTTACTTCAACACCGCAGTTGTCGCAGTGCAGTATTTTGGAAGCACCGCAGGCGACCAGGGATAAAAGCAGCGCAGCAAGACAAGCAATTGCAAAGATTCTCTTCAACATAAATAGTTACCTCCAAAAGTTGTTTACAGGTCCAGAGCCTGACGCAATACAGGTTCAATACCGTCTGCCATCCGCAGGAAGCCCAGATCATTGGGGTGGGTACCGTCTACCGTGCAGGCATCCCGGTCGGTGGTGCCGAATAGGGTTTCGCCGTCAATGAAATATACATTCTTGTCACCGGCGGTGATGGCGTTATTGTAGGTGCAGCGGATGATCTCCCTGCGCACAGAAGTCATTTTGTGGTTGGGGGAAACTCTGCTGATCATAATGATGGGCAGGGTCGGAACCTTTTCACGGATGATCTTAAAGAATGGCTCGTGGGTCTTTTCCAGATGCTCGGGGCTGGGGGCGTTATGGTCGTAGTCCATAACAAAGGCGCTCATATCCATATCGGCGATGGTCTGGGCCATCAGGGGTTCGCCTCTGCCGCTGCCGCTGAAGCCCAGGTTTATGATGGGAGCGTTGAGTCTGCGGGCCAGATGATTGGTATAGGCGTTGCCGGGACGGCTGGCACAGCCACCCTGGGTGATGGAGCTGCCATAAAACACAATAGGCTTTTCCACGGCATAGGGAGCTGGTTCCAATACTGATGCGCCATTGTCAAGACCGACCAGCAGCTGCTCCACACCGTCATAGGGCGGGAAGTTGATAAGGATCTCCACAATGTCGCTGCTGCCCTCCAGCATCAACGAGCCGATGTCGGGAATATCCAGACGCATATGCTTTACGCCGGGGTCCGGCAGAACGGTCTTTACATAGATCAGCCGGTCAAAATCATCACGGCGCATATACACATCAAAACCGCAGCGGCCGCAGGCGGTAAACTTCTGGGACAACTCTGCCTCAACGACAGTTGCCTCGATGTACAGCCGATTGGAGTTTGTGCGGAACATAAGCATACCGCCGGCAGTCTGGGTAGCCAGATAAGCAACGCCCTCGCTTACCTCCTTGGCGATATGTGCCGGAAGCCGGTGCAGCTTGCCGTCACGGTTGTACCAGTAAAAACCGCTGAGCCGGAAGGGGGGAGCGAAGGGATCGGGGAAATACAGGCGTTCATCCCGGATGGTACCGGTTTCCGATGCCATATTCTGATCGTACTTAGCCAGCTTGCTCATATGTAAAACCCTCTTTCAAAAGTTAAATCCATTATAACACAGGAAAATGATATTGCAACCCATTGTCAAATTCCGATTTATCGGTGAGATGTTCGTTAGAAACTGTAGGGGCGGATATTATCCGCCCGGGGATTTTGTAAAACAAAATCCCATAACCGACAGGTGATAATATATGATTTCCTCCGGAAATCCCAATTATTTGCACACAAATAATTGGGCGGGCGATTGATAATCGCCCCTACAAGTTCTATTGAAGACTGTTCGATAAACCGGAATTTGAGGATCAAATGAGGAAGGCCTCCTGCGTTGGCAGGAGGCCGGAAATTTTATCGGTTCTTGGGGTTCGCTTTTCTGATGGCATCCAGCAGGACAGCCTTTCTATCTTCCGTCCAGTCAGGGTTGACCTTGAAATAGACGGTTCTGGACAGCAGAGCCAGAGTTTTGGGGCACATATCCTTCCGGTAATCGGGGATATGATCCTTGTTGGCATCCATTTTGAAGGGGTCCATTGCAGGATGCATCGCACCCCGCTTTTCCATAATGGGTGTCCAGTTGCAGTAAATATGGCGATCGGTGTCAATGGGCAGGTGGGCACCCATAATGGTGGGCTTTACCGCATCTGCAAAATATCGGGCATCTTCCTCGGTGTCGAAGAAGAAGGGGATGGCAACACCACAATCACCCTCGGGATCGTGGGAGGGAATAAAGGTATATTCATCCTTGAGTTCGTCCATAAACTCCTTTTTGTTGCGTCTGAGATCTTGGAGAATGGGGTCCAGTTTCTTCAGCTGCTCACGCATAATAGCGGCTTTGACTTCGTCGATTCTGAACTCGTTGCCGCAGAAAGGCTCCATAGTGAAGCTGTCCATCTGATTGCCGAAGAATGCGATGCCGTTGCTGTCGTGGTAGATCATGGCTTTCTGGTATAGATCGTCATCGCTGGTCAGCAGCGCACCGCCTTCGCCGCAGGTAATGATCTTTGCCTGCTGGTAGCTGTGGGCACCGGCGATGCCGATAGTGCCCACGTTTTTGCCGTGATAAGTACCGCCGATGGCCTGGCAGGCATCCTCGATCACATACAGACCATACTTCTGAGCCAGTGCGCAGATGGCGTCCATATCACAGATAAAGCCCATAATGTGAACGGGAATAATGGCCTTGGTTCTGGGGGTGATCTTCTTTTCCGCATCAGCAGCATCGATGGTCAGCGTTTCATCCACTTCGGCGATCACAGGGATCGCACCGGTGGCCACAACGGCCATCGCAGTGGCGATATAGGTATAAGCGGGAACGATGACTTCATCACCGGGGCCGATACCCAATGCGGTCATTGCGCTGATGAGTGCCGCATTGCCGGAGGTCATTAGGATCATATGCTTTGTGCCAAACCGGGCACAGCCTTCTTTTTCGAAATTCTCAGCGCAGCGCAGACCGTTATTCACCTTAAACAGCATCTTGCTTTGGATAACCTCAGCGACTGCGTTGATCTCTTCCTGACCGATTCTGTACATAATATTGCCTCCCTTTGTATGGGTGTTTTTTCTTACGAAACTATAGTAACGGAATAAATGTGAGATGAACACCTCTTTTATTCCAGACTTTTTCCCAAAAATTTCAACCCTTTCCAAATTCCGTTGACATCAAAAGAGGAATTTCGTATAATTCGAATAACTATATAATGGTGTTAAAATGCGATCAAACCGTTCACGGACAGCTGTGATGGGAGGAAGAAAAATGGAATTTACCCAGCTTGCATTGATCGATGAAAGAATCCAATTGCTGAAAAAAATCATTTATCCCGATACGGTTTCCATCCCCGTTTGGAAGACCCGTACCGCAACCTACACTGTGCCGGTGCAGTATGAAAATTACTCCGACTGGAGCGAGATCTCTCTGGGGGAGAAGTGGGAGTGCCGCTTTGACCAGGCCAGATGGTTTGAAGCCGATGTCACTGTGCCGGAAAGCTTTGCCGGTAAGCGGCTGGTGCTGGAGCTGAATCTGGGTGGCGAGGGCGTTGTCAGTATCAACGGACAGCCTAAGTCCTCTCTGGCTTTCTACTATAAACCCGGACATTCTGTCCTCAGCGGCGTCATCCGTCCCCGTACCCGGGTGGACGTGACAGACTGCGCCGTGGGCGGGGAAGTACTGCACATTTCCGCACAAATGAATATCAACTACAAGGATCATTATAAGTCCAACCGGTTCCAGAAGTATTCCGATGAGATCACTGCCACTTATACACTGGGTTCTGCCCAGCTGTGTACCGTGGATGGGGAAACGGAAGGATACTATTTTGATCTGACCAATCTGATGGATGCGGCCAACCTGCTGTATACGCCTGCGGACTTTGCCATGAGCAAGCTGCAGACCTGCAAGCTGGACCTGCAGTTCGACCGGATGCTGCGCAATATGAACCGGGATGCGGGTCTGCGCCAGCGGATGATCGATGCCGTGGTGGCTTCTATGGCGGTGATTCCCTTCTTCTATACCGCCCAGGAAATGCGTGAGGCAGTCCCTCAGGCCAGAAAGATCCTCAAGGAGGCAGTGGATAAGCTGCCCAGAGTTGAGCGTGGAACTGTCTGCGCCACCGGCTTCAGCCATGTGGATATGGTGTGGCTGTGGCAGGAAAAACACACCGTCCGTAAGCTGGCGAACACCTTCCTCAATGCGCTGGCACTGCTGGATCGTTACCCTGAGTATATTTTCAGCTTCTCCCAGCCCTACGCCTTTGAACTGCTGGAAAAGCACTATCCTGATATTTTCAAGAGAGTACAGGAAATGGTGGCTGCTGGCCGTATCGACATTGTGGGTAACCTGTGGGTGGAGATGGATACCAACCTTACCGGCGGTGAGGCGATGGTCCGTCAGCTGCTGTACGGCAGAGCCTACTTTATGAAAAAATTCGGCAAGGATTCCGATGTGTTCTTTATGCCCGATTCCTTCGGCTACACCGCATCTTTGCCTCAGGTGCTGAAGAAAAGCGGCATCAAGTATTTCTTCACTGATAAATTGGCAGCCTTTAATGACCGTTACCGCTTCCCCCACACCTTCTTCCAGTGGCAGGGAATCGATGGAACCAAGATCCCGGCCTATCTGGAGCGCTGCTCCTACAACGGCTGCCTGAATTGTGAGCGAATCGATGAGACCTATCACCGTACTGAGAATAAGCGCATCGTAGACGTAGCCTATGCCACCGTCGGTTACGGTGATGGCGGCGGCGGTGCAGACTATGTGATGGCGGAAAACGGCCGCAGATTGAAAGATATGCCCGGTATCCCCAAGGTGGAGATGGCTACTGTCAGCAAGTTCTTTGAACGGGCGACGGAAAAGCTGGACGAGTTCCCTGTCTGGAACGACGAGCTGTATCTGGACGGTCACCGTGGTACATACACCACCCACGCCGATGCAAAGAAGAATAACCGCCGCAGTGAGCTGGCGCTCCGGGAAACGGAGATCGCCGCCTGGATGCGGGAAAAGGAGCTGGGTATCCCGTATCCTGCGGAAAAGATCCATCAGCTGTGGAAGATGATCCTGCCGATGCAGTTCCACGATACGCTGCCCGGTACCTGTATTACCCAGGCTTACGAAGATTGCGCTAAGGCTTATGATAAGTTCTTTGCCGAGCAGCAGGCGCTGCTGTCTGAGATCCTTGTGGATCTGACTGCTGCCGTGCCTCACGAAACAGGACAGAGTGTTGCCTGGAACTTCCTGCCCTGGGAGCGAACTTCTTTGGTTGAAACTTCCGATGGTCTGAAGAGCGTCACTGTACCGCCTATGGGCTGGGCAGTGGTTGAAGACGACGCTCCTGCTGAAGAAAAGCTGACGGTCACCAAGACCTCTATGGAAAACAAGTTCTTCAAGATCACCTTGAATGAAAAGGGACATCTGGTAAGCTTGATCCACAAGCAAACCGGCAAGGAAGCGCTGAAAGCACCCAGTAATGTGCTGGAGATCTTTGATGATCCGGCAAGACCTACCCTCAGTGCCTGGGATATTCATCCGGAGTACCAGAATGCCATGCAGACCATTGACGATGTGCAGTGTATTGAAGTGGTGGAGGCTACCGACAAGCGGGGCATTCTGCGCATTGTCCGCAGGTTCCATAACAGCACCTTCACGCAGGATATCACCATTTATGCCGATACACCCCGGATCGATTTCGTTACCCACGCCGACTGGCAGGAGTGTATGCGCCTGCTGAAGGCAGCTTTCTATCCCAAGGTACAGACATCCAAGGCCAACTACGAGATCCAGTTCGGCGCCATCGAGCGGCCTACCCACCGTAACACCGATTACGATGAAATGCGCTTTGAGGCATGCGCCCACAAATGGGCGGATATGTCCCAGAGCGACTTTGGTGTCAGCTTGCTGAACGACTGCAAGTACGGCTACGATATCTATGACGGCAAGATGCGCATCACCTTGCTCCGTGCGCCGTTAGAGCCGGACTACAAGGCCGACAGGGGAGAGCACGATTTTGTCTACTCTCTGTATCCCCACGAAGGTCATTGGTCCGTGGGTGGTACGGTCCAGGCAGGTTTTGATCTGAACGTGCCTGTGCGTACCTGTGACGCTGCGCCTGCGGATGCAAAGATCGTACAGCAGTCTTTTGTAACTGTGGATAATCCCAATGTGGTTCTGGACTGCATCAAGAAGGCGGAGGACGGCAACGGATATATTATCCGTCTGTATGAAGCCTGTGGCGGTGGCGGAGATGTGAATGTAGCCTTTGCTGGCGGTATCAAGCAGGTGTTTGCCTGTGACCTGATGGAAAACAACGAAACTGAAGTTTCGGTCAGCGGCAACGGCTTTGGCTTTGAAACGACACCCTATTGCATCCATACGTTCCGTATTATCTGAGGAGGAAATAAAATGAAGAGCGAAGCAAAAATGATTCTGGACGAACTGCTGGAGCGGTATCCTGCTCTGGAATGCTGCGAAGCAGCCATCGTCAAAGCGTTTGAATTTATGGCAGAAAGCTACCGTAACGGAGGTAAACTGCTGCTTTGCGGCAACGGCGGCAGCTGCGCCGATGCCGATCACATCGTAGGCGAGCTGATGAAGTGCTTCCGCAAGAAGCGTCCCATCAGCGCAGCGGAAAAGGAAGGTCTGAAGGCCTTCGGACCTGAGGCTGAGGCAATGGCTGAGAAGCTGGAAGGCGCTCTGCCTGCCATCTCCCTGTGCGGACACAATGCGCTGTCCACAGCGTTTATCAACGACAAGGATCCATTCCTGGTCTATGCCCAGCAGGTCGAGGGTTACGGCGTGGCAGGTGACGTTCTGATGGCTACTTCCACCTCCGGCAATGCCCGCAACTGCCTGTATGCAGCTCAGCTGGCAAAGGTCAAGGGCATGAAGGTCATTGCGATGACCGGTTCCCGGGATTCCAAGCTCAGTGCCGTGGCGGATGTGACCATCCAGGTTCCCTCTACCGAGACCTTTATGATCCAGGAATACCATTTGCCCGTATACCACGCCCTGTGCGCTATGTTGGAACAAGAGTTATTTTAAGGAGGAAGAATGATGTTTCAGCCTAAAACCGTAGATTTTTCCAAGACCAAGACCTTTTCCGCAAAGGACCGCCACAATCTGGTCCGAATCGACAACCTGCGTACCCCCGGTGCACAGGAAGATAATCTGTTCAATAACGAAGAGTTTGATATCCTCATCCAGAAGCTGAAGGAAGCCAAGGAAAACGGTTATACCGTTACTTGCTTCTACGGTGCTCACGTGATCAAGTGCGGCCTGTCCCGTTACCTGATCTGGCTGGTGGAGAATGGCTACATTTCCCATCTGGCATCCAACGGTGCCGGTTCTATCCACGACTTCGAGCTGGCTTACCTGGGTGGTACTTCCGAGCACGTTCCCACTGCCATCGAGGACGGCAGCTTCGGTATGTGGGAGGAGACCGGCCGCTGGATGAACGAGGCCATCCAGCTGGGCGCAAAGAAGGGCTATGGCTATGGCCAGAGTCTGGCTGCCTATGTGGATGAGAATCCCGAGAAGTTCCCCTACCGGGAGGACTGTGTGTTCTACCGTGCCTACAAGATGGGCATTCCCGTGACTTACCACGTAACGATGGGTACCGATATTATCCATCAGCATCCCACTGTTGATTTTGCTGCTCTGGGTGCAACCTCCGGCCGTGACTTCAACTACATCTGTCACTCTATTATGCAGCTGGGGGACAAGGGTGTTCATATGAATATCGGTTCCTCCGTTACCGGCGCTGAGGTGTTCCTGAAGGCATTGTCCATTGCAAGAAACCAGGGTAACCCTCTGCAGCATATCACCACTGCCAACTTCGATATCATTCCTCTGGGTGACTATAAGTCCGATGTGGGCAAGGATACCTTTGAGTACTACTACCGTCCCCGCAAGAACATCATCAACCGTCCCGTGTCTCTGGGCGGTACCGGCCTGTACATCTGCGGCAACCACGAGGTGACGGTTCCCAGCCTGTACGCCAGACTGAAGGGGTAATCAATGGATAAGGTATATTTGACTCGGGAAGAGCTTATTGATATTTCCGAGAAGATCAAGAAAGTCAAGATCTGCGTCATTGGTGATGCGTGTCTGGACCTTTACTGGCGTGCGGATATGAAGCTCAGCCGCCTGTCCAGAGAGACTCCCCACTATCCGCTGCCTGTGGTTGACGAGACCTATACTCCCGGCGGCTGTGGCAATGTGATGAACAATGTCCACGCTCTGGGTCCCCAAAAGCTGATCCCGCTGTCTGCCATTGGCTCTGACTGGAGAGGCTTCCTGCTTTCCTCCTGGATGCAGGAGCACGGCATTGATACCGAGGGACTGGTGCGCAGAGAGCAGGGTGTGACCCCTTGCTACTGCAAGCCCATCCGTATGGGTATCTCCGATGTTTGCTACGAAGATCCCCGCTTGGACTTTGAGAACTTTGAGATGCTCTCCGGCGAGGACGAGGATAAGGTCCTGCAGATGCTGGAGGAAGCGGCCAAGGAAGTGGATATCATTGCGGTTTCCGACCAGTACCGCTGCGGTGTGATCACCCCCAAGATCCGTAAGCGTCTGTCCGAGCTGGCAGAAAAGCTGCCTGTGGTGGTGGACAGCCGGGAAAAGGCTACCGAGTACACCGGCGTCATCGTTAAGCCCAACGAGGTGGAAGCGGCATTTGCCATCGGCAGGGATATCACAGGACTGGATCTGAGCATCGATGAGTATGCGCAGATCGGACAGGAACTGCAGCACAAGAATAACCGCCCTGTGGTGGTGACGCTGGGCAGCCTGGGCTCTTTGTGGTGTGAAGGCGAGGAAACCTGGCTGGCTCCTACTGTGAAGGCAGAGCCTCCTGTGGATATCGTCGGTGCCGGCGATACCTTCCTGTCTGCGTTCTGCTGCGCTTTTGCTGCCTGCGGCAACGGCCCCAAGGCATTGGCCTTTGCAAATCTGGCTTCCGGCGTGACGGTCAAGAAGATCGGCACCACCGGTACGGCTACTTTAGAAGAGATTATGAAAAAATGGGAGGAAAATCAGCGATGAAAGCACCTTTGGAAATGCTGCACCCCGATCATCTGCCTCAGGGCAAGGTGAAGGCAGCGATCTTTGATTTTGACGGAACCTTCTCCACCCTGCGCTGTGGTTGGGAAAAGGTCATGCGCAAGCTGATGCTGGAGCTGATCTCCGGTGGTAAGGAATACGGCAAGGATCTGGAAGAAAAGGTGGATGCCTACATCGATGCTTCCACCGGTATCCAGACCGTATACCAGATGCAGTGGCTGAAAGAAGAAGTGGAAAAGGCCGGTTACGGCCGTGACGACCGGGATGTGTGGTGGTACAAGGATGAGTACAACCGCCGTCTGATGGAAGAGGTCAGTCTGCGCATCCAGCGTCTGGAGAAGGGCGAAGATAAGCCCGAGCAGTATCTGGTTGCCGGCGCCGTAGAGTTCTTGAAGACCCTGCAGGATAAGGGGATCGCAGTTTATCTGGCAAGCGGTACCGACCATAAGGATGTTGTCCACGAAGCAACCGTTCTGGGTGTGGCACCTCTGTTCTCTGTGATCAAGGGCGCTCCCGAGCGTCAGGTTGCCTGCTCCAAGGAAGCGGTCATCAAGATGCTGCTGGAGGAGAGCGGTCTGCCCGGTGATGCGCTGCTGCTGGTGGGCGACGGCAAGGTGGAGATCGCTCTGGGTGCTGAAAATGGTGCTTATACACTGGGAGCAGCCACCGATGAAGAGAACCTGCGTGGCGTCAACCCTGTCAAGCGTGAGCGTCTGATCAAGGCCGGTGCGGATGTCCTCATCGGTGATTTTGAGAATCTGGAAGGTCTGCTGGACTGGCTGGAGATCTGATCACGGTAGTTTGCCCCTTGCAATAATCGGCTTGGGGTGATAATATAAAACTTGTTAAATTAACCTACAGGAGGAAACAGGAAATGAAAAATGTTAAGAAGCTGCTGGCGCTGCTGCTTGCTCTGTGTATGCTGGTAAGTGTTCTGGCTGCCTGCGGCGGTAACAGCGATCCCGCTCCCGACAATGGTGAAGAAGCTCCTGCCCAGAGCGGCAGCGAGGGTGGCGAAGAGCAGGGTGGCGCACAGGAAGTGGTCAGCGACGGTCCCAAGTATGGTGGTCATCTGGACGTACATACGATGTATGAGACCAACAACATCGACTACCTGCGCAGCCAGGGTGTCTGGGGTTACGTTTGGTCCAACTGCGTTTACGAGTCCGTTCTGACCCGTGATGCTGAGTACAATATCGCCCCCGGCGTTTGTGACTACGAACTGTCTGAAGATCAACTGACCCTGAAGCTGTGGCCCCGTGAAGGTGTCACCTTCCACAACGGTGATGTGGTCGATGTCTACGATATCGAAGCTTCTGTCAACCGTTTCCTGGCAAACTACAGCTCCGCCAAGGTCTTCGTTGCACCCTACGTTGATAAGGTAGAGGTCGTAGAGGACAAGGTCGTCCTGACCTTCTCCCAGAACCGTGAGAGAGTTATGTACTACATCGCCAACGGCAGACCCTGGTGTGCGGTTATGCCCAAGGAGATCTGCGAGAAGTATGCAAACAGCCTGTTCACCGATGTAGCGGACGCTATCGCTACCGGTCCTTACAAGATCACCGGCTTCACCGCTGGCGTTAAGATCGATCTGGAGAAGTACGAAGGCTATGTTCCTTATGAGAGTGGCCGTACCGGTATGGCAGGTCCCAAGTATGGTTACCTGGATTCCATTACTTTCTGGTATAATGCTGACTACAGCTCCTCTACCGTGGCTATGCTCTCCGGTGAGTATGATGTTTCCGACGTTATTGAAGAGGATTACCGTCCTATGGCTGAGCAGCAGGGTCTGGTAAAGCACAACCTGGGTGATACTATTACCGGTCTGTATGCTATCTTCAATACCTATGGCTCCAACAACGTCTGTGCCAAGTATCCCGACCTGCGTAAGGCTATTATGGCTGCTATCGACTATGAAGAGCTGGTCAATGTTTACTCTGACGGCGGTACTACCGTTGGCGGTACTCCCGTAATTCTGGACGAGTACAATACCGACATCTTTGAGACTGCTGACTACTACGGCCCGCAGAATCTGGATGTTGCGCAGACCTATCTGGAGGCTGCAAGAGCAGCCGGTTACAAGGATGAGCCTGTGCAGCTGATCACCAACAGCTCTGCTCAGTCCGTTGAGCTGCTGGCGCTGCTGGGCAGCTATCTGGATGCCGCAGGCATCAACTACGATAAGCAGACCATGGAGTCTGTTGCCTACACTAAGTTTATCGCTACTGCTGATAACAACTGGGACCTGATGCTGCGTTATCCTCTGCTGGGCTTCACTCCCGGTACCATGCACGACGATATCAAGCTGACCTACTGGAAGAACGAGCAGAAGGATGTCCTGTACGACAAGCTGGACTCCCTGGTTCCCGGTTCTGAGGAGTATATGGCTGCTTGGTATGAGCTGGCACAGCTGACTATGGACGACTGCGCCAACGCTTATCTGGGTACCACCCAGTGGATCTGGTATCACTCCAACGAGCTGCACACCAACGACCCCGGCGAGCAGCGCTACTTCTACAATGCTTACTGGGATAACCCCGAGGCACACCAGAAGTAAACGGTAAGAATACACGGCCTCTCCCATACGGGAGGGGCCGTTTTCTTATGCGCATAATAGCCATAAATGAAGCTGATTTTGAGCGAAAAAAGGGGCTGGAAAAAGATTAAAAGATGTGTCAAATAGTAACAAAAAGTACACCTCATTTATTCCAAGAAATACCGCAAAAAATTCGATGCCGGGCAAAAGCCGTTGACAGTAAAAGTAATGTTTCGTACAATATATACAAACTATACTCCAAAGTGTACCTATATGTGGTATCTGTTGAATTTAGCGTATTTTAGGAGGCCCGAGTATGAAAAGGATGTTGGCACTGATCCTGGCGATGAGTATTTTGTTCTCTATGGTTGCCGTGAATGTCACGGCGGTGGAAGAACAGAATCTTACCAATGATATTGTTTATGTGGAGGAGGAAACAGCAGAGGCAACAGAACCTGCTGCAGAAACAGAACCTGCTGCAGAAACAGAAACTGCCCAGCTGCCTTCCGAGGAAGCTCCTGTACTGCCTGAAACAATAGAGGAAACTGCACCTGCGGTCCAGGAGGACACCCATACCGATCACGCAGCGTGCCTGTGTGGCATCAGTGGTGCAACCTGCGACCATACCACTGCTGCGGAGGCTGTTACCTGGACACCTGTTGCTGTGGTCAGCGATATTGACACCGGTAAGGCAGGCAACTATTATCTGACGCAGGATCTGGTTTTGAGCTCTCAGTTGTACCTGAAGGCTGATATCAATATCTGCCTCAACGGCAACAGCATTGTAAGAGATACTGCCAAGAACTTCTCCGGTGCGTTGATCCGTGTGTACGAGGGTTCCACCGTAACCATCATGAACTGTAAGGCAACCATTACTGATGGCCGCCTGGCAGCAGGCAGTGCCGGTATCTCCGGTGGCCTGTCCAGTGGCACCAATGCCGGTGCCATCCACGCCAATAAGAATGTTGTACTGAACATTTACGGCGTGAACATCAGCGGCAACAGCTGCACCAATACAAACTCCGGCGGTTGGACTGCGGGCGGCATTCTAATGGTCTATGAGACCAATCTGCCTGGTACATTGAATGTGGCGTATTCCCGTTTTGAAAACAACAAGGCCACCCAGAGTGGCGGCGGTGCGCTGATCCTGCAGGGCGGTACTGCCAATATCCGCAATACGGTTTTCGCCGGAAACGAGGCAAAGTCCAAGGGCGGTGCCATCTGGCTGGCAAAGAAGAGCGGAATCGCTGCTGCGTATGAGCCGAGTGTAACTTTGACTGATTGTGAATTCACTGGCAACAAAGTCACCGACGGCAGTGCTTCCGGTGGCGCTTGCCTGTACGGAAACATCGGTGCTGCAACCTTTACTCGTGTTTCTATGACCGGCAATACCAATGCCGGTAACAACGGTACAGCCATTACCTACGAAGGTACCTGCGCAATCACTCTGGACGATTGTACGGTTACCGGAAATGCTAACACCAATTCTGCCAATGCCAAGAAGGGCGGCATTGCAGGTACCAGTAACAATGCAAGCATTACGATCTCTGGCGCAACGGTCATTGATAATAATATGAACGGTACCAAGGGTGGCACTGTCACCGGCACCGAGTGCAACCTCTATCTGCGTACCAGCGGCGCAAAGCTGACCATCGGCGCTCTGGAAACCGGTGCAAATATCCATGTCACCACCGGTGATCACAAGGTGAATGATGATCCTTCTGTATTTATGGCCGCTGCCAACACGGCTGTGGATATGGATCCTCAGAAGGTCAACTGGATTACTTATGAAAACCGGGCAACTGCCAACTCCATCGGTTACAACACGACAACCAAAAAGTTCAGCTTCGGAACATATGCCGACCACTGGCATGCTGCTTGTCCCTGCGGTATCAGCGGCGCAATCTGTACCGATCATACTACTGCAGCAGCAGAATTGCCTTGGGTGCCTGTGAAGACCGCAAGTGATATTAATACCTCCAGTGCCGGTAACTATTATTTGACCGAAGATCTGGTTCTGAGCTCTCAGCTGTTCCTGAAGGCAAATATCAATATCTGCCTGAATGGCCACAGCATCAGAAAGGATCCCAATGTAAACCTTTCCGGCGCACTGATTCGTCTGGACAACGACAAGGTCGTAACTGTTATGAACTGTAAGGCAGCCATCACCGACGGTCGCCTGGCAGAAAACAGTGCTGGTATCTTCGGCGGTAATTCCAGCGGTACCAATGCAGGTGCGATCCATGTGAACACCGGAGCTTCCCTGAGTGTGTACGGTGTAAACATCAGTGACAACACCTGTACCAGCAAGAATGAAAACGGCTGGACTGCCGGCGGCATTATTGTTATCCACGAAAATAATAAAAATGCACCTGCCTTGAATGTGGCATATGCCCGTTTTGAAGGCAACAAATCCCCCAACAGCGGCGGTAGTGCGATTATTATGCGTGGTGGTACAGCAAACATCAGAAACACAGTGTTTGCTGATAACGAGGCAGCCGGTGGTGTTGAGGTCAATGGCAGTGCGAAAGCTGTTGGCGGTGCCATCTTTATGACGAACTTAAAGCCCGTGGTGAACATCACGGACTGTGAGTTCACAGGAAACAAACTCACCTATAGTGACGCTCAGGGCGGTGCGGCGCTGTATGTTTACAATGGTACTGCCAACCTGAAAAATGTGACTATGACCGGTAATGAAAATGCCGGTCACCACGGTACAGCTGTTACGGTTGTCCACGGCGAACTGAACCTGGATGACTGCACGATTACCAATAACATTAACACCAATTCTTCCAATGCAAAGAAGGGTGGTATCGCAACTACAGCAGACGATGCAACCATTAGCGTTTCTGGCAAGAGTGTCATTGATAACAATATCGTTGGTACCAAGGGAGGGACGGCTTCCGGCACTGAGTGTAACCTCTACCTGCGTACCAGCGGCTCCAAGCTGACGGTTGGCGCACTGGAGTCCGGCGCAAGCATCCGTATCACCACCGGTGACCATACCGGCACCAGCGACCCCAATGTGTTCCTGAAGGCCGGTTCCAACATCCCTGAAATTGATCCTTCCACTACCGAATGGCTGATCTATGAAAACCGGGGCGATTCCGGTGCCAACATCATTGGCTATAACACCACTAAGAATTTCTACTTCGGTTTCCAGACCGATCACTATCATCCCGCCTGTGTCTGTGCCATTGATGGCGCTACCTGCGCTGACCACACGGCTGCACCTGAGGATCTGCCCTGGCAGCCTTGGAAATCCGCAACCAGCCTGCCCAGCGGTGAAGGAAACTACTATCTGACCTGCGATGTGGTGCTGACCAAGCAGCAGGCAATCAACGGTGCGGTTGCCATCTGCATGAATGGTTATAACATTACCCAGGGAACCCGTACAGAGGAAGCAGGTAAGACCGGCGCTCTGATCAAGGTGAATAATACCGGCGATCTGATCCTTATGAACTGTAAGGCTGCCATCAAAGATGGCAAGCTGGTCAGTGACGAAAAGACCTCCAAGATCTCCGGTGCTACTTCTGATATGCGTGAGGGCGCTTGTATTCAGATCGCTAAGGACAGATCTCTGGCAGTCTACGGCATTGAGCTTTGCGACAATACCGGTAAGAGCGAAGATCCCTACGGCTGGAATGCAGCTGCTATTCTGGCAGTGGCAGATGAAGGCTCCGTTACCGATGTAAAGGTGAACTACTGCCGCTTTGCCCGGAATAAGTCTCTCAGCGCCTCCGGCGGTGCTATTATCCTGCGTGGCGGTATGGCCGATTTCCGCAACTGTGTCTTTGAAGGCAACGAAGCATTCACTAAGGGCGGTGCCATCTGGATGATGAACAAGAGCCCTGTTCTGACTATGTCCGACTGTGTCTTTGAGGGCAATAAGGTCAATAGCCCCGATTCCAGCGGCGGTGCTTGTATCTATATGGACAACGGCAAGGCCACCCTTACCAATGTGGAAATGACCGGCAATGAAAACTACGGTAACCACGGTACGGTTATCAGTTGCGGTGGCAACAGTTCCCTGTTCCTGGATGACTGTGTTATCACCGATAACACCAACTACAGCAAGTCCAATGCAAAAAAGGGTGCAATTGCCACCATCAACGAAAATGCCACCGTGACCGTGTCTGGTGTAACCAAGATCCATAGCAATATGAACGGCGCCGGCGGCTCCAATCCTGTGGAATGCAATGTTTACCTGCGTCTGGCCGGCAACAAGCTGACTGTTGGCGCACTGGAAGCCGGTGCAAAGATCTACGTCTCCTCCGGCGACCATAAAGTCGATGCCAATAATAATGCACTGCCTGTGGATGATCCCGATGCGTTCCTGAATTATACTGCTGACACACCGGTCATCAAGGCGAGCACCAATCCTATGCTCGTTTATGAGAACCGTGTGAAGGCACACAATGCCTATAATATCGTTGGTTATAGCGATAACGAGGATCGATTCTATTTCGATACCATCCGTGAGCACGACCACACTTCCTGTGTCTGCGCCATCGAAGGTATCACCTGTGACGATCACGATGATGATACCGTTTATCGCTGGACGGCTTGGACTTCCAAGGATTCTCTGCCCACCGCCGCAGGCTACTACTACCTGACCGGCGATGTGGTCCTCAGCCGGCAGCAGTATCTGAATGCCAACATCAACATTTGTATGAACGGCTACAGCATTACTGAGGGTGAGCGTACTGAGGCAGAGGGTTCCCGCAATGCCATTATCCGTGTGGGCGACAGAGGTAATGTTACCATTCTGGACTGCCAGGCAACGGTGAAGGACGGCAGACTCAGTGAAAACTGCGCAGCCATCAAGGGCTTCACTGCCGACGGCACCAGCGGCGGTGCCATCCATGTCAATGCCGGTACTACTCTGCGTGTGTACGGCGTGGCATTCCTGGATAACACCAATACCAACGCCAACTACAATGGCTGGACTGCCGGTGCGATCCTGGTTGTCAGTGACGCCGAGAGAAAGTCTAATGTAGATATTCAGTACGCTCGTTTTGAGGGCAACAAAACCACTGTCAGCGGCGGCAGCGGCATCATCATTCGAGGCGGTACGGCAAATATTTCCAATACTGTATTTACAGATAATGAGTCTACCGGCGTTGTGGTGGAAACTGTCACCAATATAGTTGACGGCGAAGAGGTAGTGGTAGAAAACAAGAAGGCAGTTGGCGGTGCTGTTTGGATCACCAATGAAGCACCCGAGGTTACCATTACCGACTGTGAGTTTGTAGGCAACAAGTTTACCAACAGCGATGCCCAGGGCGGCGCTGCACTGTATGCAAACAGAGGTAAGATTGAACTGACAAATGTCACCATGACTGAGAACATCAACCCCGGTCACCATGGCACTGCGATTTCTCTGGGTGGTTATGCTGAACTGACACTGCTTGACTGTGAGATCACCAATAATACCAATACCAATGCATACAGCGCAAAGAAGGGCGGCGTGGCTGTCCTTGACGATAATGCAAAGCTGACTGTTGCCGGTGCTACTGTCATTGATAACAATATGAACGGCACCACCGGAACTGCTGCAATGGAATGTAACATCTTCCTGCGTACCAGCAAGTCCAAGCTGACCGTGGGTCAGCTGACTGAGGGCGCAAACATCCATGTTACCACCGGCGACCACAATGTGGATAAGTTTAATGTTACCCAGCCCGTGGAAGATCCGGATACCTTTATGGTGAAGGGTGTGGAAGGTAAGTGGGATCCCAAGTGGGACAGCAACTGGGTCACCTATGATAATAACGGCTTGAAGGTGAACTACAGCGACAAGGCAAAAGTCCTGTTCTATTTTGAAGAGCCTACCGACCATGTTCACTGCCTCTGCGGTGATGGTAAGGGCAAGGGCTGCGAGCACGATAAGTTCGGCTGGGTTGCTTGGGAGAGCAAGGACAGCCTGCCCAGTGCTACCGGCAACTATTACCTCACCGGCGACGTGACCTTGATCAAGACCGCAAACTTTGCCGGCACTTCTCAGATCAATATCTGTCTGAACGGCCACAATATTACACCCGCAGAGAATCTGACCAGTGTGCTGCTTAATGTTTATGACGATGCACATGTGAGCATCAGCGACTGTACGGCTACCGGTTCCGGTACCGGCTACAAGGCTGGTCAGGTTACCAAGGCAGTGGACGGCGCTGTGCGTATCGGCAAGACAGAAAACGGCAAAGACGCCGTTCTGAACTGGTATGATGGCACGATCACTAAGAACATTCGTGAGTACTACGGCGGCGGCATCCGCATGGTTGGCAAGTGTACCTTCAATATGTATGGTGGTATGATCTCCAACAACCAGTGCTTCAAGGCACACGGCGGCGGTATCGGTGCTGACGGCGGCGACGGAGTCGTTAACATCTATGCCGGTACCTTCAGCGGTAATGCCGCAAAGCAGTCCGGCGGTGCCATTATGGGCAAAAAGGCTACCATTAACATCTACGGTGGCTTGTTTACCGGCAACTCTGCAGTGGACAATGGCGGTGCCATTTATAATGAGATGGGCAGCGTTACGATCAGCGGCGGTACCTTCTGCTACAACAAAGCCCCCAATGAGAAGAATGCCAAGGGCAACTACGTCGGTCAGGGCGGTGCGGTGTTTGTCCGTGGCGATGCCAAGAACAAGTACGGCATTAAGCTTCGTATCTACGGCGGCAATTTCTACGGCAATGTTGCACACAAGGGCGGCGCAGTTCTGACACTGACCTTCGTTGATCTGAAGATTACCGGAGGTAACTTCTACCAGAATAAGGCCAATAATAACGGCGGCGGCATTTTCCCTGCAAACGACACAAAGGGTAGTATCTCCGGCTGCAAGATCTACGAAAATGAGGCTGTCAGCGGTGCAGGTATGGTCACATATCAGGCAAATCTGGAGATCTCCGATTGTGAGATCTATGGCAACAAGGCTACGGATCACGGCGCAGGTATTCTGATCCAGCGTGAGTCTGAGATCACAATGGAGAATGTCAATATTCACGACAATACCGCCCAGAAGTACGGCGGAGCTCTGCGTATGGACAACAAGGCAAAGCTGGAGATGAACAAGTGCACTGTTACCGGTAACTCTACCGGCGAAACTGGTACTGTCTTTGCCAGCGCCGACGGAACAGTACTGACACTGAATGACTGTTCCATTACCAAGAATAAGGCAAGCATCTCCGGCGGCGGTATCAGCGCTATGTCCTATGCCCGGATCATTATGAATGGCGGCGAGATCAAGGAAAACGGCTGTCTGGAACTGGGCGGCGGTGCTTATATCCGCAAGGGTTATATGGAACTGCACGGCGGTGAGATCTGCAACAATACTGCAGGCGTTGGCGGCGGCGGTATGGAGATCGAGGGTATTGATATTATTATGCACCGGGATGTCCTGCTGATGACAGACGGCGTTGTCAGTGGAAACAGTGCGCCCATTGGCGGCGGTGCCCGATTCCTGTCCGGTAAATTTACCATTACAGGCGGTACCTTTGAAAACAACACTGCTGATTACGGCGGCGGTATTGCAGGCGGCAGTACCGGTGCCACCATTATGGAAAATGTGGTGGTTAGAAACAATATAGCCAAAGTAAGCGGCGGCGGTCTGTATCTGGACAGAGGTTCCCGAAGTGTACTTACTGACTGCCAGATCGTTAAGAACAGCGCTAAGGGTGACGGTGCCGGTATTTGGCTGAACGATGACTTTACCGCAACGAACCTGACCGTGACCGATAATACTTCCGATACCGGTGTGGGCGGCTTCTACATTGAAAAGGCTGACTATGACGGCCATTCCTATGTATCCAGCATTATCAAGATCGGAGGCAAGATCCTTGTTACCGATAATAAGGGTACTGCTCCCGGTATGTACATCGCAGAGGGAAGCCTTGTGAATGTAGACGGCAATGGTCTGGCTGAAGGCACAAAGATCAACGTGAACCTTCAGAGCGGTCTGCTGACCAGAACCGTTATCGGTGCCTACGATTATGAAGGCGGAAATCTGGAGTATGTGATTACCGCAGGAGACCGGTCTGTGACCGATCCCGAACTGCTGCCCGAAACACAGACGCCTGTTGAAGAAGAACCCCAGCAGCAGGTCAGTGACGATGATAAGGGCTTGCTGATTCCTGTGCTGGTGGGCTGCGGCGCACTGGTGTTGATCTTGATTCTGATTCTGCTGTTCCTGCGCCTTAAGAAGCGTGGAAATGCACGATCCTAAAGGAGGTGGCTGAAATGAAAAGATTACTTTCTCTGGTACTTGTCCTTTGCATGATGATTACCTTTGTCGGATGTACCGGCAGTAATGAAGAAGTTGAAGTGACCGAACCGGTTGCGGAAGAAAGCGTTGAAGCCACCGAGGGCGGATTTATCCTTCCTCCCAAGGAGGAAGAGGTGATCTCCTATGATGATGTCAACGAGCTTGAGCCTGTTGACGGATGGTATCAGATCCACTCCATCGTCGGTATTCAGAATATCGCAAACCATCTGGATGCCAAATTTAACATCCTTTGTGATATCGATTTAGGCGGTGCAACCTTGGAGCCCATTGGCTCCAAGGACGCCCCCTTTACCGGTCAGATCAAGGGTAATGAATTCACGATTTCCAATTTTACCATTGAGCAGCCTACTGCTGATGGTGATCTGGGTTTCTTTGGCGTCAATGACGGCGTGATTCTGCAGTTGCAGCTGGGCAATATGACCCTGATTGCCAGTGAAAAGACGGTTCGGATCGGTGGTCTGGCGGGTACCAACACCGGCAGACTTCAGCGCTGCAAGGTAGAAGGCACTCTGACCGTGGACGCTGCCGGTGCTGATGTTCAGTGCGGTGGTGCAGTCGGTGTGAATACCAAGGAACTGAAAAACTCCGAAGCAGATCTGGATATCTTCTACAATGCTGCCGGCGCTGCCAATATTGGTGGTTTGGTAGGCCATTTTACTGAGGGTGTTGTTTCTGACTCCGATGCCCTTGGTCAAATCGTTGTTGCCGATGGCAAGGATAAGAATATTGGTTTGTTTGCGGGCTATGCCAAGGATACGGAAGTATTGCGTGCAGTCTTCCTTGGTGAAAATAACCGCATTGGCGGTGAGCTGTTCAACAACTTCATCGGCTTGTCCGAAAACGCCGTTGTTACCGAAGGCCTGTGGCGTGATAATGATGTTGAGGAAATTCCTGCCGATATCCGTGCCATTCGTGAAAAGGCTGTTCAGGCAATGTATGATATGGGCACTATTGAGTGGACTGTCAATGAGATCATGGGCGGTGCTTGCCATCCCTCCTGTAAGTCCGATATTTGCCACAGCGCATTTATTCCCGGCATGATCTACCGTGGCGTTCCTTACAGACATCAGGCAGGTTCTCTGGACCGTATGATGTACTGCCTGGACGAAAATAATGTGATGGAAGACTGGGTCTTTGATTGGGGTACGCTTGGTGGATACCAGAACTATATGGGCAGCAGCTGCTATATTGCCTGCCAGCTGGCTTGGGCAACTGTAGCCAACTCTATGTCCAGCCCCAACTCTATGCAGAGTGTCATTTACTCCTCTTCCGTGGGTACCATTCCTGTGGGCGATTGGGGAGAGAAGTGGCCTGAGGAGAACCGTGTCAACGATGCTTATACCTCTAAGGTCAAGAACTATATGACCGAACAGGAGCTGTATGATTGCTACGCACAGATCCGTGCCGGAGATGTGCTGACCCATGTTGCCAGTAATGGTGCGCATTCCTTTATGGCCTGTACCGATGCGGTTGTGGTTCGTGATGCTGAAGGCAATATCGATCCCAACGAGAGCTACATCTACGATCACGAGCAGGGCGGCGACCAGAACCCTCCCGAGGGCGTATCCTCCAGCTGGGGCATTTGGGTCAAGAAGCCTTTCACCCGTCTGTACGGTGACAGCGATCTGCCTGTGACCATTGAGGAATTCCTGGTGGGAGAAAGCGAAGTTCCCGAGGCACATATCGAAAATGGTATGGATGGCCTGCTGGGTCTGACTACCGGCATGGTCAGTTCCAACTTCTATGTGGACAGTGTGACTATGGTGATTACCGATGCTCAGGGCAACGAAGTTCTCAATAAGAAGATGTTCACCCGTGTGGAGAAGATCACCGACTATAATGAGATCGGTATGTATGAGCGTTACTTCGTCCATGAGTTTGATCTTGCAAACTTTACCAGCACTGTTCTGGAACTGGGGCTTGAGCACGGCGCAAGCTACAATGCTACCATTACTGCAAATCTTATGACCTTCGATAAGATCGTCGTAAAGGATTACTCTTTTGTGGCATAAATTCATTTAACAAAAGGCACTCCTTCCTGTTGGAAGGAGTGCTTTTTCTAAATTGGTTACGGGACAGATTTCTCATTTATTCCAAGTTATCCCACAAAAAATTCAAGGCGGTGCAAATGCCGTTGACTTTAATTGTGTTATTTCATACAATATATACAAATTATGTTGCGGAATTGTATGAAGAATCCGGCAGCAGATTCGATCGGTGGGACCTTTGGGACATTACCGGTCAGTAAGTAAGGAGAAATGTCAAATGGCAAAGTATGTATTAAAACGTGTCTTGCTTCTCATCCCGACATTGCTGGTGGTCACCACCATCGTGTTTGCGTTGATGAGACTGGTTCCCGGCAGCGCTGCTCACGTCATCTTGGGTGAGCAAGGTGAAACCATCACGGAAGAAGCTGTCGAAGCACTGGAAGATGAGATGGGTTTGAATGATCCTCTTGTTGTCCAGTATGTGCGGTATCTGAAGAACATTTTTACCGGAAACTGGGGCAATTCCTATCTGACCGGAACTCCCGTTTTCCAGAGTATTCTGGATGTGTGGGAGCCTACTTTGCTGATCACCATCTACTCTACTCTGATCACGGTGATCGTGGCTATCCCTCTGGGTATTCTGGCTGCGACCCATCGGAATTCTCCATTGGATCTGCTGGTCAGTTCTACCTCGATGGTGGCAATGGTCGTGCCTGTATTCTGCCTGGGTCTGCTGGCTACTTTCTATTTTGGCTTTAAGCTCAGATGGTTCCCCACGGTTGGCTATACACCCATTGCTGAAGGCGGTCTGTGGAAGTCCCTGTACTGCCTTACCTTGCCCAGTATCGTTCTGGGTCTGAACCATGTGGGCAGCTTGGTGCGTTATACCCGCTCCACTATGCTGGATGTTCTGGGGCAGGATTACATACGTACTGCACGGGCAAAGGGCCTGTCCAAAAACAAGGTCTATTATAAGCACGCTCTTAAGAACACTATGTCCATTGTTGCTACCCTGATCGCAAACTCCATTGTTTCTATGCTGGGCGGCGCTACCGTTACCGAAACGGTGTTCAATATCCGTGGTATGGGTAAATTGGCTGTTCAGTCTCTGGAGCGCAGAGACTATGAACAGGAGCAGGCCATCGTTCTTCTGATGGCATTCATCTTCCTTGGTGTCCAGGTCTTGATGGACGTGTTCTATAAGGTGCTGGATCCTCGGATCGAATACGAATAATAGGGGAGGGTGAAGATCGTGAATAATAAGAAAAGAATGAAGCCGAGAATCTTCATTAAGAAGTATTGGCGACTGATTCTTGGCGGTGCAATTATTGCCGCTGTTATTCTGTGTTCCATTTTTGCTCCGTTCCTGACGGATTTTGATCCGGAATTCGTGGATATGGATGTTGCTAAGGCACGTCCCGGTGAGGGTGGTCACCTGCTGGGTACCGATGCTTTGGGCCGTGACGTGTGGGCTCGTATTCTGTATGGATCCCGGAGCACATTGGTGGTTTCCATTGGCGCAGAGGTTCTGGGTACTATTATGGGTGCCGTGCTGGGACTGATCTGTGGCTACTATACCAAAGCCGAAAAGATCCTGATGCGCTTCCTGGATGGTTTCTCCACCATTCCCAATCTGCTTCTTTGCATGATGATGGTCAGTATCTTCGGTGCCGGTATTCCCAACCTGATCCTGGCAATGTCCATTGGCGGCGTGCCCGGTACTGCCCGTATGATCCGTAACCAGGTCCTTAGCCTTCGTGAGAAGGAGTTTATTGAGAGCGAGAAAGCGATGGGTGCCGGCGATACCAGAACCGTTGGTCTGCACATCCTGCCCCACTGCACTTCTTACCTGATTGTCCGTTTCTCCAACGGCTTGGCTGGTTCCGTTCTGTCTATGACATCCCTTAGCTTCCTGGGTCTGGGTCTGGACCCCACCACTGCAAGCTGGGGCGGTATCATCAATGAAGCACAAACACTGCTTTTGGTGTATCCTCACATTTTGATCGCAGCAACCGTGGCCATTTCTCTGACCGTATTTGGCTTCAGCATTCTGGGCGACGGCGTTCGGGACCTTCTGGATCCCAGACTGAGATAAGGAGGCCGCACAATGGAAAACAAGATGATTTCTGAGCAGGATGATGTTGTTCTGCAGGTAAAGGATCTGGAGCTGTGGTTTGATAATGACTACGGTGCGGTGAAGATCCTCAATGGCATCAATTTTGACATCAAAAAGGGAGAAACTCTGGGTATCGTGGGTGAGTCCGGCTGCGGCAAGAGTATGACCTCCCTGTGCATTATGCAGCTGCTGAATACACCTCCTGCCCGCATCAAGGGCAGCATCAAGCTCCGGGGCCGTGAGCTGCTGAAGCTCAACGACAAGCAGATGCAGAGCGTTCGTGGCAATCAGATCTCTATGATCTTCCAGGAGCCTATGACCAGCCTGAACCCGGTATTCACCATCGGCAACCAGCTCTCCGAAACCTTTATGCTCCATCAGGGTTTGAGCAAAAAGGAAGCCGAAGCAAAAGCTGTCGAGCTGCTGAAGATGGTCAAGATCCCGGAGCCTGAGCAGAGAGTAAAAGAATTTCCCTATCAGCTTTCCGGCGGTATGCGCCAGCGAGTGATGATCGCTATGGCATTGGCTTGCCGCCCCGAACTGTTGATCGCTGATGAACCCACCACCGCTCTGGATGTGACCATTCAGGCACAGGTGCTGGATCTGATGCGCCAGCTGCAGAAGGAAATGGGCACTGCCCTTGCCTTTATCACCCACGATCTGGGTGTCGTCTCCGAGATGTGTGACCGGGTCATCGTTCTGTATTGCGGCGAGGCAATGGAAGAAGCCAGTATCGATGACATTTTTGAGGATCCCAAGCACCCCTACACCGAGGGCCTGATGGCCACTCTGCCCAAGTTTGACCAGCCCGGTCACCTGGCAACCATCCCCGGCACTGTGCCTCCCTCCGGCAAGTATCCCGCCGGCTGCGTATTCGCACCCCGGTGCAAGTACGCCACCGAGCAGTGCCACGGCTGCAAGCCGCCTCTTGTAGACCTGGGCAACGACCATAAGGTCCGTTGCTTCCGTTATGTGGAAGGAGGGGAAAAGAATGGCTAATCCCGAAAAGGATATCTTGGTAAGTGCCAGAGGCATTAAGCA
>JAFSFK010000030.1 GCA_017435245.1 Oscillospiraceae bacterium
ACGATTCTGAGGAACTGGCGCTGGAAGAGAAGCTTGCTGATTTGGGCAATAAGCATAATGCGCAAATTGTAGTCTGCACCATTGAATCTATGGACGGTGGTGACATTGACGAATTCCTGGGATATTTGTACGACGAAATGGGATTCGGCTATGGTGACAATCACGATGGCGTTTTGCTGCTGGTGTGCATGGATCCCCGGGAGTACCGCATCTTAAGCAACGGCTTTGCTGGTGATGCCATTGACAGCGGAGATATCGAAGCCATTGGAGAGGCGTTTGTATCCGATCTTTCCGCCGGCAATTACGCAGCGGCATTTAACGAGTTTGCCGATCAGTGCGATTACTATCTCGGCGGCCATCTGAACGGCTTCCCCTTCAATGCAGGTAAAAACCTTCTGATCTGCCTGATCATCGGTATCGTTGCAGGCGTTGTGGTGGCATTCGTTCTGAAGGGTCAGTTAAAGACTGTCCGCAAGCAGAATCAGGCAAATGTCTATGTAAAACCCGGCAGTATGCAGGTCACGGTTCGTAATGACTTCTTCCTCTACCGCAATGTTACCCGTACCAAGAAGGAGTCCAGCAGTTCTTCCGGCGGCGGATCTTCCCGGAGTACCGGCGGCGGATCGTTCTAAGCGTATGTTGTTGATTTTCACCGGGTCATCGGTGATAAGAATAATCAAAAGTATTAAGGAGGAAAAGAATATGGCAAAGCATAATTGTGCAATCTGTGGTGCAGAAGTCGGCTTGCTCTCCGAGCAGAAGCTGGCTGACGGCAACTTTATCTGCAGAAAAGTATGCAGCAAAAAGACCTTCAAGATTTTTGACAAGGTACACGCAACTCTGGATGATGTGAATGCCCACATTGCCCAAATCGAAAAGGGAACCAAGATCTGGAATGAAGTGTTTGTTCCCCTGCAAAAAACAAAAAACAAAGAGGAGAAGCTTAAACAGATCCACGGACTGAAAGGTGTGCTGGGCTATGTATCTCCTTCCACCGGTTTGATGGCTTTTATCGAAAACCGTTATAAGATCTTTATCTTTGGCAAATCTACCCTGGCTTGCGTATACCGGGTTGCAGATCTTTATGGCTATGACTATGAATGTGAGACCAAAAAGGATTCCGAAGGCAAGGAAATCAATGTCCATTACTGCACCTTCCTTTTCCGCAATACGACCGGTATGTATGCGCCCCGCATTGAATTGGGCAGCAGTGCTGACTACGCACAAATCGAAAAGTACTTTAACACCCTCTTTGGCATTCAGAAAACCCTTCGCAATTCTGTGAACAATGCCAAAAGACAGCTTGATGCCATCAAGGCTGCTGCAAATGCGGTCAAGGGTGCTGTAGATGGAACTTTGGACGAAGCACAGGCCGCAGATGCCGTTGGCGCTATGGACGCATCCGTATACGGTGATCGTACCCAGTGGATCGCAAAGGCGGATGCCGCACTGAAGCCCTATCAATAAGGTACATCCAGTAAGGAGGATACTATTATGAAGAGAATTATTGCGCTTCTGCTTGCGGCCATAATGCTGCTGGGTCTGGCAGCCTGCGGCAAAACAGAGGAGCCTGTTGAGGTACCCCAGGAGCAGCCTGTACAGGAAGCTCCCAAGCCGGAAGAAACGCCGGAACCGGAAGAAGAACCCGATGCTGATCTGACAGTCCACGAGAATACCTTCTTTACCGTCGGCTATAACGAAGCGGATGGCTGGACGCTGGCAGAGGATGATATCTACGCTTATGAAGGCGGTGGTGATGCCGATATTCGGATCCTGGACGAAGAAGGGTATACCGAGATCGTTGTTTCCATAGATGCCTACGAAGAGGATCCTTCCTCCTTCCGGGAATCCTTGTACGACAATGGTGTGGATATGAAGGCTTATGCCGCAGGCAAAGTGGAAACTGTGGATGTGGGCGGACAGCCGATGCTGTATGTGGATCAAGACAACGGTGATCGTTTCTACTTTGGTCGAAACGAGGCTGCCGGCGTTACTTATACCATCGACGCTTCCAACTGGGAAGACCCCCGTGTGCCTGCGCTGGTGGAGAATATTACCTGCACCGCATCCGGCACAGAAAATGTAGAACCGCCCTGGCCCTGGGATGGTACACCCATCTCCGGCGGCAGCCTGAGCCAAATGGTGGGGACCTATACGGTGACGGCAGAATTCCTGCCGATGTCTGAAGCGCTGACCACCTTTGAGACCTTTGACCATGAGGTGGAGGCCATCGGCAGCAAGGTGTATTTGCTCAGTGCCGGTGAGCTGCGGGAGTATGACTTTGACGGTGCTGCGCTGAATTTGAGTAAAGAGATCCCTCTGGATGATGAATTTGAGATCGTGGACAGCGCTAATGGCGCAATGGTCCTGTCCGGTTTTATGTGTCCTGTCATCGGTCACGACGGCAGCCAGCAGCTTTATTCCTATGAGGGACCCGATCGGTTCACGGTTGCTCCCGATGGAACTTGGGGTATCAGCTGGTTCTCCTCCGGCGAGAGCGTTGAAAAGTACACCTTCCAGGATGGCGCACTGACAGGCGAGGCGTTCCCCTTCAATGAAGTGGAAACCATCAGCAATGTGAATGTGGATGATACCTACATCTATGTGAGCGGCTCCCCTGGGGATGACAGCGGCCACACGCTGTTTGTCTACGATCACAGCGGCGTACTGCAGATGAAGCTGACCGGCGAACCCGATGGCAGCATCGGTCTGGGTTCCATTACCTTTGCCGCAAAAACCGCCAATGGCTTTATGGCGATGGACGGCAATATGCGTGAGGTGGTTCTGTGGTCGGCCGATGGCACCTGGCTGGGTGCAGTTGAAGACAGCGATCTGTTTGGGACTTACTATCCCTGGTTTGCAGCCGGCGATGTGATGGACGACGGCAGTATTCTGGTGGTTATGACCGAGGACCGTGAGGATGAATCCGCAATGGAAGCCATCGCATTTAAGATCACGATCTCCTGATAATTAGAACAGAAACAAAGAAGTGACGGGACCTCCCGTCACTTCTTTGCTGCGAAACGGGGGAATTGGTCCCGGGAAGAAAAGCTTTCAAAATAGAGCAGCAGTATTTCGACAAATATTGACATTGCCTGGGTTTGCAATTATAATAAATATGCAATGATGTTTGAATTGCGCTAGAATATGAAAGAGGTGGAAAAAATGAAGTATTGTAGCAATTGTGGTACACAGTTGGCAGATGATGCTGTTTTTTGTACTGGCTGTGGCAGTGCATTGCAGGCAGCTCCCGTTTCTCCGTATGCAAATCCCGCACCTGTTGCAAAAGAATCCGGTCTGGCTACGGCAGCAAAGATCCTTATGATCATAAGCACCGTGGTTATGGGACTGTACCTGATCCCTCTGGCATGGTGCATTCCTATGACGGTATCTTATTGCAAGAAGCTTAAGAACAACGAGCCCATCAGTACCGGCTTTAAAGTGTGCACCCTGCTGTTTGTCAACACGATCTCCGGCATCCTTATGCTTTGCGATAAGGACAATTAAAATATTTCCGATAACGACTCTGTTGAGGTCACCTGTATTGATGCAGGTTAGATCTGCTGATCGTATAAAGAAGAGGAGGCAATGCCTCCTCTTTTTTGATTGGTTAAAGAAAACCACCAGCCCGGTGCATCTGTCAAGGAAAAGTAGACATGGCAGGTGGTTACGATTACTGGAGCTGGGTGATCACCAGGTGGGCAGAGACGGGACGGGTACCGCCTGCCAAAGGTGTGATGGTCAGCGCTGCTGCGGTACCTGCGGGATTGCGCACAGTGAGAATTGCGTTGATTGCCGTGGTTTCTACCAGTGCCATCCCTACGATCTGAGAGGAACCGGTATCTCTGCCGACTACGGTATAATCCAGATCTTCACCGTTCAGGGTCAGGATCAGCTGGCCAGCTTCTGTCGCACTGACCTGAAACAACACCTGATACGTGCCAATGTCTGCCAAGGTAAAGCTGTCGGGACCGGCACGAAGAATGCTGGTGCCGCTGGTTGGACCATCCTGGGGGAAACTGACATCTGTGCCTGGGGCTACGGTGGCGGCATTGTCCGGGGGCATTAGTGCATAGAAATCTGCAAAACCCAGTACACCACCGGCAGGACCCTGAGGACCGGTAGCACCGGTTTCACCTACGGGTCCCTGAGGACCGGCAGGACCGGTTGCACCCACAGGACCCTGAGGACCGGCGGGCCCGGTTTCTCCTGCAGGACCCTGGGGACCAACAGGCCCGGTTTCTCCTGTAGGCCCTTGAGGACCAACAGGTCCGGTCGCACCCACAGGACCTTGGGGGCCAGCAGGCCCGGCGATTCCTGCAGGACCCTGAGGACCAACAGGTCCGGCTTCCCCGGTAGGACCCTGGGGACCAACAGGTCCGGCAACTCCGGCAGGACCTTGGGGGCCAGCAGGCCCGGCAACGCCCATTGGACCCTGAGGACCCACGGAACCAGTTTCACCCACAGGACCCTGGGGCCCCACCGGTCCGGCAACCCCTTCAGGACCCTGGGGACCAACAGGTCCCCGTGTACCCGGAATGCCCTGAGGACCGGCAGGCCCCCTCGGGCCTACAGGTCCTTGAGGACCGGCAGGTCCACGGGGACCCGGAGGACAGGTGTTGCTGCAGGAGCAGCAGGATGGTTCTCCACAGCCATAAGATGTGGTGTGATAGCGCTTGCAGCTGTTGTCATCAAAGGCGGATGTGCAGCTGCTTTCAAAGCCTTGATATCTGTTCATCATATTCCCTCCTTATTATGGTGGTGTTCCATTATATGTTTTCTGACAAAAGCTGCCACAGCAGAGGAAGTGTTGAATCCGGTGGTGGGCTGTGTTATAATTACCGAAACGAGAGGAGAGAGGATATGAAACGGTCTATAAAAATAACCGCCCTTTTTCTGGCGGCGATATTATTGCTATGCGGCTGCGGAAAGGCAAGTCACAAAAAGCCGGACCTGCAGGCACCCATCCAGCAGGCGGAAAAGAATTTCAGCTTTTCTGCCCAGCCCTCTGATACGCTGCAGCTGTCTGCCGAGGGTGCGGCATCCGTGATGGAGGTGGCAAAAGCGCAGCAGCCGGACTATCTGTATGCCCATATGTATGAGCTGGATGAGGTAAGGCGCCGTTTGGAAATGACAGGAGTGAATGTGGAAAGCCACAAATTCTGCGCCCTCAACGATGCCGGCGTACTGGACGGGGAATACCTTGCCCAGCTGGTGATGCAGAACAACAAATCCTATATGGAAGACCACGATCTTGGCTACGAGGAACCGGAAAAAGACTATCTTCTGGAGTTGTGTACCTTTATTGTTGACGTGGTGGAACAGATGCGGGAAAAGTACCCGGACCTGGATTGGGAGCGGGTATACTGCAACCTGGGCAATCTGAAGATCCTTTATGATGTGGGTATGCTCAGCTTTGCGGAGGTCTCCGAGGATATGGTGCTGTCCATCAGCAAGGGAAACACCCAGATCGTTTTGACGCTGAAGGGCGAGGATGGGTTTGTCCGGGTCCTGACCCACGAAACGATGCACATTATCCAGATCGGCTGTTCCTGCGAAGGTATTGAAAACTGCTCCCGCCGGGCAGGTATCGCCTACTACTGGGATGACTTTTTCCTCAATACCGCAGACTGGATGTGGCTGGCGGAGGGCGGTGCGGAGCGCAATATGTGCAGCCTCACCGGCGGTAAAGCGCTGACCTATCAGTATAAGATCGACTACCTGTGCAGCTATGCCATGGCACTGATGCTGCGTGATGAAGTAGCGGCGGATACGATGGAGACCCTGTGTTTTTACGATGATCCCCAGCTGCTGTTTGATGCCTTTGATTGCAAGACCCCGGAGGAATATGACGAGGTGCTGAAGCTGGTGGTCACTACAGATGTTTTACAAATGCAGCCCCGGACCTTCTATGACCGCTACCGGGAAGCAACCGGCATCAACATGTGGGAGGATACCGAGGCCTGTGACCAGTTCAATTATAGTTTGAAGCCGGCCATCTGCATCAGCCTTGCCAAAGAATTCTATGAAAATCTTGCCGACTTTGCCACAGAGAATACCCTCAGCTGCAACGACCTGTTTTGCCTCATTTCTCTGTTTGAGGGACATTTGAATCAGCATTTGCAGTATAAGAGCGAAGCGAAGACCCAGTATAATCAGATCTTCTTTGACAGCTATGTGCCGATGCGGGAAGCTTTGTTTGCCGCACTGAAAGCGGAGAATCCCCATTTGGACATAGATGCTCTGTACGCCGATTATCAGATATCTACCGGAGAAAATACGATAAACGCAGAGCTTTCCATGCTCCCTGAGAGCAAGCGGGCGTTCCTGCTGGAGCGTGCCCAATGGCAGGCAGAGCTGAACGCTCTGGGTGAAAAAGTTCCTGAGGCATAACTTCCGATTTGTCGGTGTAATGTTCGTTAGAAACTGTAGGGGCGGATATTATCCGCCCGGGGATTTTGTAAAACAAAATCCCATCACCGACAGGTGATAATATATGATTTCCTCCGGAAATCCCAATTATTTGCACACAAAT
>JAFSFK010000031.1 GCA_017435245.1 Oscillospiraceae bacterium
AGGGGGCTGTCGAAAATCTCTGATTTTCGACTGGGGGATTCGCAGTAATCGGTATCAGTATACGATGGTTTTATGCAAATTCGTACAGTATCCCCCCGTCAGCGCTATGCGCTGCCACCCCCCTTTAGGCAAGGGGGGCTTCGGATCCTACGCCTAACCTTCTGCTCGATAAATCGGAATTTGTTAATCTGAGTTCTTCTTGAAAAACGCTACGGCTACGGCACCGGGGCCGGCGTGAGTACCGATAACACTGCCGATAACGGTGGTGCGCAGCGCTTCCGTACCGGCTTCCCACAGAGGCTTGCTGTCCTCAATGTATTTTTTTAGAAGCACATCGGTTAGTCCGGTATACCCCAACAACACAGGACGGTCAAAATCCACGCCGCCGGCCTTGTTGATCTGCTGAACCAGCAGGTTGTTGCCCTGCTTTGAGCCTCTGGCTTTGCCCAGCATCAGGATCTCTCCGTTCCGCACTGCCAATACAGGCTTGATATTCAGCAGTGTTCCGGCAAAGGCCACGGATTTGGATACCCGCCCGCCACGCTTCAGGTATTCCAGCGTGTCCACCAGTGCCACGATGCAGATGTTTTTCTTTTCTTCTTCCAGGCGATCTGCGATTTCCTTTGCGCTCAGACCCTGCTGCGCCAACTGCAGGGCCAGTTCTGCTAAAATCCCGGTACCGATGGCTGCTGTTTCACTGTCCACCACATAGATGTTCTCATATTCGCCGGCGGCAATAACTGCGCTTTGGTAGGTACCGGAAAGGGTGGCTGCCAAGGTGATCACCACAGCACTCTCTCCGGCTGCTGCTACAGCGGCAAACGATTCATCAAAGGCAGCAGGGGTGGCCTGACTGGTGCTGGGCATCACATCGGTTTCGATCAGCTTTTCATAAAACGCCTTGTGATCGATGGTAACACCGTCGATATATTCTTCCTCACCAAAGTGAACGGTGAGGGGGACCACACAGACCTGTTCCTTGATTTCGGAAATCAGGTCGGCGGTGGAGTCTACAATAATTTTTACCTTCATAATTACTCCTTCATCTGGGGCAGACCCTTCTCACTGATAGTCTGCAAATTCTGGGTGATGGATCCCAGCGCATTGTAAAATACTGTGCGCTGCTCATCGGTAAGGTCTGCGCCGGCAAGCTCCACAGCCAGTGCTGCCCGGTTACGGACAAACTCCGCTGCCCGGATGCCGGCGGGTGTCAGCTTCAAAAGAGAGCGGTAAGCGCTGCCTTCCTTCTGGATCAGCCCCTTTGCTTCCATAACCGAAGCGGTGCGGGAGACCTCTGCTTTATCCCGTCCGCAGTACTCGCAAAGCTTTGCGGCGGTGATGCCTTCGGGAAAACGGAGCATAGTGGTCAAATAAATGGAATGGATGCCCTTAAGATCATACTTTTCCATCTCCTCGGTGGCAATTTTATGCCAGCATCGGGATATTTCCGAGATCGCTAAAGAAAATTTTTCAAACCGTTCTACCATTTGTTCGGCCTCCTGTCAGGAAATGTTGACAAATCAACTTCTTGCAGTATACACACACCAAGTTGATTTGTCAACATCTTTTGTCAAAATACAAATTCCGGTTTATCGAGCTGACGCTCGATAATAATTGAAAATGGAAAATGGAAAATGATTGTGTCGGCTACGCCGACGTTTTAAATTATTTTCCGAAGGAAAATACCACAATTTTCAACTTTCAACTTTCAATTCTCAATTCGCTCGTCAGAGCGTTAAATCGGAATTTAAAGAGAAAAACTGCGTGGGGCAATCCCACGCAGTTCTTGATTTAACAGCTATATCAGCTCAGGCGGTTTTCATAAGTCACCACGTCGCCTACTTCATCCACGTCGAAGTATACATCCAAAATGGATCGGGCAACGGATGCCACGGTATTACCGTGACCGCCCTTTTCCACGTAAATAGCAATGGCGATCTGGGGGTCATCGGCAGGTGCGTAGCAGATAAACGCACCGTTATCGGAGTAGCCTCGGAATTCTTCAGCAGTACCGGTCTTGCCGGCAACAGCGATGGGATAACCCCGGAACTCCCGGTAGGCTGTACCGTTGGGGTCACTGGTAACCATCTGCATACCGGCTGAATATGCGGCAATAGCATCGGGAGAGATCTCAAACCGGTCTGCCACTGTGGGCTTGTTCTCTGCCAGCAGGGTCTGATAATCGGCAGAAACCACACGGTTCATAAAGGTCGCCTTGTAGCGCACACCCTGATTGGCCAGGGTGGAGGCATAAACACAAAGCTGCATCGGGGTAAAGCGGTTGTCGGACTGACCGATTGCGGCCAGGACCTGGTCGCCGATAAACCAGCCGGTATCATAGCCGGTGTAGAGCATAGCTTTGGTTTCCTTGTTGGCACGGTAACCGGTGGATTCCGGAAGCTCGATACCCGTAGGCTCACCCAGACCCAAATGCTTTGCGGTGGAATCCATAGCGGACAGGCTTAAACGGTCACCCAGCTCATAGAAATAATAGTTGCAGGAGACCTTCAGCGCATCTGCGGCAGAGAGGCTGCCGTGGGTACGTCCTGTAAGGCTGTAGATCAAACAGCTGGCGTACAGTCCTTCATATTTATTGAACACACCGGCATCGTAGATCTCCTCGGTGGAGTAGGTCTTACCGGAGTTGATGGCAGCAATGAGGGTGGACATCTTATAGGTGGAACCGGGAGGATAGGCACCCATCAGTGCCCGGTTGAACAGGGGGTTATGCTCTGCCTCCAGCAGTTCATTGTAATCCTCGAAGAAATGGGTCAGATCGTAGGTAGGATAGCTGGCGCAGACCAGCACCTGGCCGGTGGTTACATCGATGGCTACCACTGCGCCGCCTTCGGCATCGGCACCATCCTCGTCCTCGTCCTGGGCCTGCAGATTCTGGATAACGTAAGCCAGCTTTTCCTCCGCAGCAGTCTGCAGATTCAGATCGATGGAGATCTCCACGTTGGAGCCGGCCTTGGGTTCCACCAGATACTCGGATTTTACCAGCGTACCGTCGGAGGTAACAGTGTCCTCACGCCAGCCGTCCACACCGTGAAGATATTCTTCATAGGCCGCTTCCAGTCCGGTCTGTCCGATCTCGGCATCCATCTCGTAGCCGTCAATGGTTTTGTAGTATTCCCACTGCTCCGGACTCATCGCACCCACGTAACCCAGAATATGAGCAGCGCAGGTGGTGTTGTATTCCCGGACGGTAGAGGCTTCAACAGCCATACCGGGAATATTCAGCTCCATAATGTCCGACAGGGCCTCATCGGAGGCATCGGACAGGAATACAAAGTTTGGCAGGGTGGGGATACAGTTACGCAAAGACATTTCATAGCGCAGACCGATGACCAGTCGGGCATCGTCATCAGACCATTCCGCCGGGAGGTTGTACCGCTCCCGGAGCTTCTTTACCAGCAGCGGGGCAGTAATGTCCGAGTCCAGCTCGTCTTCGGCAAGATAGGTCTGGAAATACCCCTGCCAAATGGAGTTATAATCGTCCAGGGTATAGGTGAAGGGACGTTCCCGGGAAATGGGGAAATGGTCCGTATATTCGATCTTCTCCTCCTGGCAAAGCTTGACCAGACGATAGAGGTAATCGTTGGTGCCGTCCGTATTGATCAAAACATAATGGTTCAGCACCAGATCATAACTGGCTCGGTTACCCACCAGCAGGTTGCCGTTGGTATCCAGGATATCTCCCCGGGCAGCCTTGATCCGGGTGAGGGTGGTATAGGTTGTGGTATTGTCCGTATTGCCGTTGGTCTGGATGATCTGCAGGTCGTACAGGGTATAGGCCAAAAAGCCGACGATGACGAGGAAGATCAACATCAATACACGGGAACGGAACCGACTTACTCTTTCCATATGTCGCCTCCAATGGAACCGATTCGCAGAACGAGGGGGTACAAAACAGGTGCGGCCAGCATACTAAGACCTGCTGTGACACAGAAGCCCACAAACCGGCCGGGATAGGTCAAGCCCAAAAAGACGCCAATGCCGAACACTCCCATTTCATATAAAAACAGCGCCATACAGGTACACAGCATTGCGGCGCTGAAGCCCTTGCGCAGATAGCCCTGCCGGAACATACAGGCAAAAATGGCAAGGGCCGTGATCAGGACCATTGCATATGTGCCCACAGCGGTGCCGGAAAACAGATAGAGCAAAGAGCCGATGAGGGCAAACAGGCTGCCCTTTTCCGTACCCTCCATAATGCATATGAGGATAATGGCGCAGGGCACCAGTTCTGTGGTGGCACCAAACAGCCGAAACCGGCACAATATCACATCCTGCAACAGCGACAGCACCAGCAGGATCATTGCGTACAAAAACCATTTGAGGATGTTTTTACGCTGGATGGCGGTGATGTAGAGCTTACTGAGGAGGTTGACCTGAGGCTTGTCGGGTCTGAATTCGTACTTTTTTGCCATTTTACTTACCCCGCATTATAGTGGGTGATGATGAAAACCTGCTCCAGGCTGCCCACATCAGCGGCAGGCTCCAGCAGAGCATACTTGGCAACACCGGTATCGTCAAAGCCCGCATCCACCACATAACCCAGGATCAGATCCCGGGGGTACACGGTGGAACCGGTGGTGACTACCTGGTCATTATTACGGATGGTGGCGTCACTGGGCAGATAGTTCATACGCAGCAGGCCCTCCAGACCGGAGGAGTAGCCGCCCTGGACCATACCGTTATAGCCGGAGGATGCGATGTTGGCACTGATCTCCAAAGAAGAGTCCAGCACGGACTTGATCACCGCATAGTTGGAGCCAACCTCGCTGACAAGACCTACCAGCTCGCCGTTGGCGGTGACAGCGCACATACCCACCTCGATATCCAGATTGGCACCACGGTTGATGGTAAAGGTATTGGTCCAGTCGGCAGAGCTGTGAGAAATGATGTAGGCATCCACATACTCAAAATCCTCCCGGGACTGGGTCAGCTCCAGCCACTGGCGCAGCCGCTCGTTTTCCCGGGCAATGGAATCGGCCTTACGGGCCTGATCCTCGATCTGAGCCAGCTCTTCCTTCAGCCGTTCGTTCTCTGCCAGAATGGTCTCATATTCAAACTTATAGCTATAGAATTGCTCTGCCTGATCCGTCAGCTGGCTGACACCGGTGCGGATGGGGGTCAAAATACCCTTGACCAGCATATCCGGGAAGCTCATTCCCGTCAGGGCACCGATGACCGTCAGCACCACTGCCAGCAGAATAGCGATGATCAGAACGACCCTCACTCGGTTAGTAAAAAAGTGTCTCATTGAGATTCCTCCGTTAATTCAGGAGCAATGGTTTTCAGGATCTGACCCAGGCGGCAGACCGGCAGACCCATCACATTGTAGTAATCACCGTGCATTTTTTCAGCAAACAGAGCGGCACCGCCCTGAATGCCGTAGCTGCCGGCCTTATCCATCGGTTCTTTGGTGGCGATGTAGGCATAGATCTCCCCATCGGTAAGCTCCCGGAAGTGGATGTCGGTGATCTCGGTGCAAACCTCACACCTGCCGTCCCGAAGAACAGTAAGGCCGGTCATCACCTGATGATCCCGTCCGGAGAGGAGCCGCAGCATACGGTAAGCGTCGGCTTCATCAGTTGGCTTACCCAGTATCTGACCGCCGCATACCACAATGGTATCGGCGGCAATGACCACGTCGCCGGGATCGTGAGGCACGGCTTCTGCTTTGGCACGGCTGACCCGTGCCACTTCTTCCCGTGCGGACTTATTGGGATCCATACTTTCGTCAATATCCGCTACACGGATAACAAAGGGGATCCGGAAAAGTCCCATCAGCTCCCTGCGTCGGGGCGATTGGGATGCGAGTATCAGTTGCATTGAAACATTCCTTTTTTGTAATATAACTTCCCGATTAGCGATCCGTACCCAAAGGCCCCCTTGTGCAAAGGGGGCTGTCACGGCAACGCCGTGACTGGGGGATTGTACTGTACCGACATTTTACAACCCCTCCGTCAAAAATCAAAGATTTTGCCACCTCCCCTTACACAGGGGAGGCTTTGGTTTGTACGCCTAACCTTCTGCTCTATAGTGCTTATTCCAGTCCTCTGAGGTACAGACCACGGGTGGAGGAGCCGGGATCAAAGGCAGTGGGGTTCTGGTACGCAGCCAGGATCTGGTCCACTTCCTTGGGATTCTCGGTGGAAAAATACAGACGGGTGGCCCATAGACCAAGCCGTGCCAGATCATCCTGCCGGTCCAGCCAGTTCAGCTTCTTGCCGTTGAGCAGCACGCTGCGGCAGGAATTTCCGTCCTTGATAATGGGGAAGTCGGAGCCGGTCTTATCGGTAAGCTTGGCAGGTGCCAGATGACAGGTGCATTCTCCGGTTTTCCCCCGGATAAGGCAGTTTTCCGTTACCATCAGGGGCAGCCGGCCATAAACCAGCAGCTCACAGGGCACGACCTTGCTCACGTCCCGAATCTGGGGCAGTGTCATCTCAAAGCTTAAGCAGGCGGATTTCAGTTCCAGATCCCGGGCAGTATAGACTGCGGCGGAGCTGTACATATTCAGGCCAAAATCGCCACGGATGCGCATACCGCATTCCCGGGCGGGCAGCAGATGACCCAGGTTTCCGGCCAGGACCTCTTTTACGCCCAATGCCCGGACAGTTTTAAGATCCTGCTTCAGTCCAGGGATATCCCCATCGTGAATGATCCGGGGAAGCACGGCGCAGGTATGGACTTTTTTTGCCAAAGCAGCGCAAAATACCTCATCAGCCGCTAAAATGTGCAGAGGTACATACAGCACAGCGGGATTCATTTTCAGCAGTCTGCCGGTGATCTGCTCCCGGGTGGTGACCTGTACCGTCAGCTCCGGATGGTTCCGGTTGCCGGGCAGCTGGGGCACCTTTTTGGGATGCCCGAGGCTGGGGATATCATGCCGTGCCCGCTGGGCAGTGAGCAGATTCAGCACATCCCGCCGCATTGCATTGATGGCAGCGGCAGACAGGGTCAGTCCGGGGGTGATATCGGCAAAAACGCTGTCACAGCGATAGGGCGTTCCACCGGTTTTGGAAAGCCGCTCCGTTAAGGCTTCCCGGGTCAGTTCCTGGACACGGGCAGGCTCCGGGACAGGACCAGTGAGGGAACATACACGCCCCTCCGGGTCAGTGACCGTAAGACGGGAGCCGTCGGTGTGGATGATGGCACGGAAGGAGATGGGAACAAGGTCGGCTTCCGTTGCCTCATAGCTCTGGCGGATCTGCTTGAGCCAGGCGTGATTCTCCGGGGTATCCTCCCGGACGCCAAACATATGGCTGCCGGTATTGCCGGCATAGTAACCGTCGGTAAAGCCCTGGCGGTTAAAGGCGGTGTGCAGCTGCTGCTCCATCGCCTTGGTCACATTTCCGCTGTCAATGGCATAGCGGTAGACCTGGGTGACGGCGGCCACATATTCCGGCCGCTTCATCCGTCCCTCCAGCTTTAAGGAGGCAACGCCCATTTCCTTCAAAGCATCCAGATAATGGACAAGGCAGTTATCCTTCAGGCTCAGAGGGTACCGGTTCTGCCAGCGGCCATAGCCGTAGCTTTGACGGCAAGGCTGGGCACAACGACCCCGGTTGCCGGAGCGGCCTCCGATGGCGGCAGACAGATAGCACTGTCCGGAATATCCCATACACAATGCGCCGTGGCCAAAGACCTCGATCTCAATGGGAGAATTTTTGCAGATATAGGCGATCTCTTCCCTGCTCAGTTCCCGGCTCAGCACAACCCGGCTCAATCCCCAGGCGGCACACAGCAGCACACCGGGCAAAGAGTGGATACTCATTTGCGTGGAACCGTGAAGCGGGATGTTGGGAGCGATCTGCTTGCAAAGCTGCAGGATACCCAGATCCTGGACGATGAAGGCATCCACACCGCACTGAGCGGCATGACGGATCAGAGCAGCTGCATCAGAGGTCTCCTTGTCGGAAACCAGGGTATTTAGCGTCAAATGGACAGCAACGCCACGGATATGGCAATACTTCACCGCTTCAGCAAGGGATTGGGGGGTGAAATTCTTGGCACCCTGGCGGGCATTGAAGGTGCCGCAGCCCAGATATACGGCATTAGCGCCATTTTGTACCGCTGCCCGCAGGGCCTCCATTGACCCGGCCGGTGCTAAAAGTTCCAGCATAAATCTTTCTCTCCATAAAAAATAGGATATACTTATGCACATTATAGCACAAATATATCGCCACTTCTACCCCGGTTTTGAAAAATTAACAATTAATCTATGGTATCTGCAGCTTTTCGCTCTTGTGAAACGGCGTGTTTTGGTGTACAATATTCGGTAGACCAGAAAAAGGAGGGATCCGTGTGGCCATTGATCCGGCGGAATTTAAAAAGCGGCGGGCACTGCGTCAGCAGCAGCGGGAACAGCAGCAGAAAAAACGACGGAAGCTGTTTGTCCGGCTGGCCATTGCAGCGGGCATCCTTGTTGCCTGCGGTGCGGCGATCCTTCTGCTTACCCGTCAGGCACCGGAGGAAAAGCCACAGGAAACGGTGACGGCGACCCAGCCCCAACAGACACAGGAAGATCTGACCACCATCCACCTTGCGGCAGCAGGCGATCTGAACATTACTGACCGTGTGGTGGCGGCAGGCGGCGGAAATCTGGATTTTACAAACGCCTTTTTGGACGTTGCCCATATTCTGGCAAATGCGGATCTGACGGTAGTGAATTTGGAAGGAAATCTCTGCGGTGCTCCCTATGGCAGCAGGACCGTATCGGCTCCCCAGCAGCTGGCGGAGGCACTGGATGCTGCCGGTGTGGATCTGATTCAGCTGGCAAACTCCTATTCCATCAACAAGGGCATTTCCGGTCTGGCGGATACCATCAATGGTGTCCGGGCGGCAGGAATGGAGCCTCTGGGCGTATACGCAGACCAATCCTCCTACCGGGAGGGGAAGGGATATACCATTTGTGAGGTTCAGGGCATCCGGATCGCAATGGTGGCCTTTACCAAGGGTATGGACGGTATGGCGCTGCCTCCCGGCAGTGAACACTGTGTCAATGTGCTGTATACCGATTATGACAGCACCTATCAGAATGTGGACACCCAGGGGATCACCCAGGTGCTCCAGGCTGCCCAACGGGAGGTTCCGGATATCACCATTGCAATGCTCCACTGGGGCAGCGAGTTCAATAACACCATCAGCGTCAGCCAGGAGAAGATCGTCAAGCTGATGCAGGAAAACGGCGTGGATGCCATCATCGGTACCCACTCCCACTATGTGCAGCAGATGACCCTGGATGAAGAAACGGGAAATTTTGTTGCTTACTCTCTGGGTGATTTCTTCGGAGATGCGGACAAAGCAGGTTCTGAATATTCTGTGATCCTGGACTTGGAGATCACAAAGAATAACGTTACCGGCGAGGCAAAGATCACGGGTTACAGTTATACGCCCATTTTTACTGTGTCGGAAAAGGGCACCGCAATGAAGGTTGTGCGGCTGGAGCCGGCAATGAAAGCCTATGAGGAGGAATTCCTGGGACGTGTCACCCAGGCCACCTATGACAAAATGGTCTATGCGCTGGAGCGTATCAGGGCTAGAGTAGCCGGTGAATGATAAAAAAAGGGAGGGTCACGACCCTCCCTTTCAAATTCCGGTTTATCGGCCGGGGTGCCCCGGCAGGCAATTCGTGCACTGTGCGGCAATCATCGACAAAGCTGCGCTCGGGATCGCTCCTGCGTTGCAAAACCTTCTGTTTCCATTTTGTTAAAAGGAACGCAACTCTTGAGAGCACAGTACTCCATAAATTCGGAAAAGGATTGCTGAACAAACGAAAATGCGTGCCGGCAGGGGGGAGCGATGGGAGCGCCGCCGGGGGCGGGAGAAGCGACCTGAGCGAGTGGCAGCGGTCTGTGTGCAACGCCGGC
>JAFSFK010000032.1 GCA_017435245.1 Oscillospiraceae bacterium
CACACCAGCTTCTTGGGCAAAGTCTTTTCATCCAGCACTTCCCGGTTGGTCACCACAAAGCCGGACGCAAGACCTTCCTTCAATCCGGGCACCGGAGGCACCACCGTTTCAGAGCCGGTGGCGATCACAAGCCGGCGACCGGTATAGACCTGTCCGTCAGCTTCCACAGAGAATCCGCCCTCTACCCTGCCCGTGATCCGGGCAGCGGCAGAGATAACGGTAACTTTGTTGGCACTCATGGTGGCACCTACACCGCTAACCAGTGTTTTTACCACCTTGTTCTTTCGCTCCACCACCTTAGCGTGGTCATAGGTAACACCGGTTACGGTGACACCGTAGGCAGCACTCTCGGCAGCGTGGCGATACATTTTGGAAGAGTTCAGCAGTGTCTTTGTGGGGATGCATCCTTCATTGAGGCAGGTACCTCCCAAGGACTTTTTCTCGAACAAGGCAACTTTCATACCGCCTTGGGCAGCACGCTCGGCGCACAGATAACCGCCGGGTCCGCCACCTACGACCAGTAGATCGAACAGTTCCATAGGCACGTCCTCTTACTTAGACAGCAGAACGGTGAAGTTCTCCAGGTTTGCACCCAGCTCCTTCTGGAACTTGGCAGCGGGAGTGCCGTCCACAGCACGGTGATCGTAAGTCAGGCTCAAGCCCATCGCAGGATAGATCTCAATAGCTCCGTCCTTACCCTTACGAACACGGTCGATGGTGCCGCAGACACCCAGGATACCGGTCTGGGGAGGATTGATAACGGGAGTGAAGGACTCAACGCCCATATTGCCCAGGTTGGAGACGGTGAAGGAGCCTCCGGACAGCTTGTCAGGGCTGATAGCGCCGTCACGGCACTCAGCAGCCAGCTGCTTAACAGCCTTGGAGATCTCCAGCAGACTCATCTCGTCAGCATGGAAGATGGTGGGAACCATCAGGCCACGGGGAGTATCCACCGCAACACCCAGGTTGACGTGCTTGAACAGGCGGATGTTGTTGTCGTCCAGCATATTGGCGTTCAGATCGGGGTGGTTCAGCAGGGTGCGGGAAACCGCATACAGGATGATGTCGCCCAGAGTGATGCCTGCATACTCGCCGCCGGCAGCCTTCAGCTGCTTGCGGTAAGCCAGAATGTTGGAAGCATCGAAGGAAGTGTTGTGGGTCAGCTGCGCCATGGTATGCAGAGAAGTGGTCATAGACTTGCTGATGGCACGGCGGATACCGCTGAACTTCACATCCTTGTACTCGGCTTCAGCCTCAGGAGCAGCAGCCACAGGAGCAGGTGCTGCGACAGGTGCAGGTGCGGCAGCAGGTGCTGCAACAACTGCGGGAGCGGCAGCCTGTGCAGGAGGATTGGCCATCAGCTCACGCACATCCCGCTCGATGATACGGCCATTGGGGCCGGTACCGGTAGCCAGAGATGCATCCACGCCGGCAGTAGCAGCCAGCTTTCTGGCTCTGGGAGAGATGGCAGCGCCGGAAGCGGCAGGAGCAGCAGCTGCGCCGCCCTTTACGCCGACACGGCAAACAGGTGCCAGGCAGGGAACTTCGTCGCCTTCCTCGTACAGGATCTCAACCAGCTCGCCTTCGGCAGTGGATTCGCACTCGAAGGAAGCCTTATCGGTTTCGTAAGTAAACAGGATATCGCCCACCTTGACCTGGTCGCCAACCTTTTTCAGCCATTCGCCGATGAGGCAGGATTCCACGGTGATACCGGCCTTGGGCATGATCACATCCTCAACACCACCGGCAGCGGGAGCAGCAGCCTCGGCAGCGGGAGCAGCCTCAGCAGCGGGAGCTTCAGCAGGAGCGGGAGCACCGCCGATGCCCTTGAGACACTCGGTAGGCTCGCCCTTGGGACCAACTGCGCAGACATTCACCAAGCAGGGAACCTCGTCGCCAGCCTCGTAGAAGATGTCCAGCAGCTCGCCTTCTGCAGTGGACTCACACTCGAAGGAAGCCTTGTCGGTTTCGTAAGTAAACAGGATATCGCCGATCTTAACCTGGTCGCCCACATTCTTCAGCCATTCGCCGATGATGCAGGATTCCACGGTGATACCGGCCTTGGGCATCAGGATGCCCTGTGCCTTGGTGGCGCAAGCGGCTGCGGGAGCAGCGGGTGCAGCAGCGGCTGCGGGAGCCTCAGCGGGAGCAGCAGGTGCATCGGTGGAAGCAGCGCCGCCCTTCAGTGCGGAAACATCCTCACCGGGGGTACCCACTGCACAAACATTCTGCAGGCAAGGAACCTCATCGCCTTCCTCGAAGAAGATCTCCAGCAAGGTACCGGCAGCGGTAGACTCGCACTCGAAGGAAGCCTTGTCAGTCTCGTAGGTGAACAGGATGTCACCGACATTGACCGCATCGCCAACCTTCACTTTCCATTCGCCAATGATACAGCTCTCAACTGTGATGCCCGCTTTGGGCATGATTACTGCATTTGCCAAAGGTATGTCCTCCTTTATTATAGAGCGTTCCAGAGCACATAGTCCCAGAACTACCCATTGTTATAGCTTGTTAATTATAACACCTCATAACATATCAAGTCAATAGATATTTTTCTTTTTTGCATACAGATGCCAAAAAGGACACGCCCAAAGGCGTGTCCCAGGGTTATAGCAAGGCAACCTGTGCCTGTCTGGCAGCTTCCGCAAAAGCCTCGGGCATCGGCTCGTCGCTGATCAGATAATCCACATCGGAAAAATTTGCAAAGGTATAGGGCATCAAGCAATTGAGTTTCTCTCTGGAACACATCAAAACACTTCTGCGTGCCTTGTCGATCACCAACCGCTTGACCAGCATATCGCTTTCGGTACCGCAGGTAAAGCCCGCCTCCACACTGCAGCCGGAAACGCCGATAAACGCCAGATCAATGTTGATCTTTTCCAACATTTCCAGGGTATTTTGCCCGGAAAGCGCCAGATTTTTCCGATTGATCGTACCGCAGCAAAGGGTAACCACCGGATTGTGCAGCCGACACAATTCCAGCGCAATACTGGGTCCGGTGGTAAAAATATTCACATTGATATCCGGCAGGAGCTTGGCCAATGCCAAATTGGTGGTGCTGGCATCCAGAAAGATGGAGCTATGGGGTTGGATCAGCTCCAGGGCCTTCTGGGCGATGGTAATTTTTCCGGTATTGTTCTCCCGCATACGCACATTGAACTCCGGATCACCGGTATGCCGGACAGCCTTTGCACCGCCCCGAAACTTCACGATCGCTCCGCTGTCCACCAGGGCATCCAGATCCCGGTGAATGGTCATCAGCGACACCTGCGGAAACAGCTCCTGCAGCTCCCGGATGGTGGCAGTCTTCTTCTGTTCTATATAATCCTTGATGGTTTCCCGGCGAATATTGTTCATATTCTCACCCCGAATGTTATAAGTTAAGTTATATAACATAAATATAACACCAACATCCCAAATTTGTCAATGATAATTTGCCCGAATTTCATTGACGGAAATCCCCTTCCCCTTTATAATATTAAAAAACGCATTGGAGGATATTCCTTTGGTTCAAAAACTGTATTTATACCAAAGCGGGTGCTTTGATCCTTATTATAATCTGGCGGTGGAAAAGCAGCTGTTGGACCGGGTGCTGCCCGGGCAGTGCATTCTATACCTGTGGCAAAATCAAAACACCGTGGTCATCGGCAAGAATCAAAATGCCTGGGCAGAATGCCGCACTTCCCTTTTGGAATCCGAGGGCGGACATCTTGCCCGGCGGCTTTCCGGCGGCGGTGCGGTATTCCACGATCTGGGAAATCTGAATTTCACCTTTTTGGTGCGGGATGAGGATTATGATCTGGACAAGCAGCTATCCGTGATCCAGGAGGCTGTTCGGCTGGCAGGCATTTCCACAGAACGCTCCGGCCGCAACGATGTGCTGGCAGAAGGCAGAAAGTTCTCAGGCAACGCCTTTTACCATCAGGGCGGTCACGCCTATCACCACGGCACACTGATGGTGGATGTGGACAAGGACAAGCTCCAGCGCTATTTAAGTCCCTCCAAAGCCAAGCTGGAAGCAAAAGGCGTTGCCTCCGTCCGTTCCCGGGTGGTAAATTTGAGCGAGCTGTCCCCCGGCCTGACCTGCGACAAACTGCGTACTTTAATGGTGCAGGCCTTCGAACAGGTATACGGACTTC
>JAFSFK010000033.1 GCA_017435245.1 Oscillospiraceae bacterium
AAAATATTTAAAAACTTACTTTTTTTCATAGGAAACATCTCGATTCAAAGAGAAATTGCTTATAGTATATCCTTTTTACATAGGCGTGTCAATTCTCTGTGCTATCACGGGTCAGCTTATGGATCCACTTGTAGCGGTTGACCTTGACCACCGCCACAAAGCACTTGAGAATCTGGTCGCTTTTCAGACAAACCACTGTCACCCACGCAGGTGCGTGGAAAACAAATGCCGACACAAATGCACTGGGGATCACGATCAGCCACTGGTGGATCAGATCGTTGATCAGCACAAATCTGGTATCTCCGCCGCCGGTAACGATACCCGTCAGGCAAGCACACTGGTAGGATGTACCTACCACAGTAAAGGAAAGAACCAGAATAAACTGCCGGGACAGCTCCGCAGCCGCCTGGGTCACATCATACATTCCGATGATGAGATCTCTGCTGGCAAACAACGCCAGACCGGTCAGTATACCGATCCCAATAAACAGGATCTGCATCGTCTTGGTGTATTCCTTCACCTTGGGGATATTCCCCTCCCCCACCGTCTTTCCGATGATCACACCGGAGGTGGTACTAGCTGCGTAAGTAACAACACTAATCACCTGGAATAGGGTGGTGGCAATGGAGTTGGCAGCAATGGTATCCTCTCCCATACGTCCCAGGATCGCCGTCTGGACGCTCATGGCAACGCCCCAGATGCCGTTGGCAAGGATCAGTGGCATTCCCACACGGATATAGTCTGCAAACATCAGCTTGTCGATATCCAGCAGGTTCTTCAGCCGCCAGCACATCTTTTTATCGATGAACAGCACGTAAACGACGACCACAATGAATTCTACCGCTCGGGCGCTCAGCGTCGCAATTGCGGCACCCTCCACGCCCAGCTCAGGCATACCAAGTCTGCCGTAGATCAATCCGTAGTTTAGGACGATGTTCACCACCAGCGCCAGCAGGTTCACCACAAAGCCGATCTTCACCGTCTCCACAGAGCGCAGGGCACTGAGCAGGTTGTTGGAAACGGCAAACAGCACATAGGAGAAGCAAATGATCACCAGATACTTGCTGCCCTCCCGGATCACCGCCTGCTCGTTGGTCAAAAGTCCCAGCGCCTCCGCCGGGAAGAAATACACCAGCACCATCATTACAATGCTGATGGCTGTACCCAGCAACAAACCGATGGATGTAGCCTTGCGGATCGGCTGTATTTCCTTCTTGCCCCAGTACTGGGCTCCCAAAACACCGATGGCGGAACCGGTACCCAGCATCAACATCTGCAGCATAAACTGGATCTGGTTTACCATAGAAACGCCGGACAGCGCTGCCTGGCTGTATCCACCGATCATAATGTTATCCGCCAGATTCACCGCAAAGGTAATGAGGTTTTGCACTGCGATGGCGCCGGTCATGGAAAAGAAGGTTTTATAAAAATGCTTGTCCCTGGAAAAAATCTTCATCAGATGCCTGCCAGTTTCTTCAGCTCGCCGGCAATATCCGTCTGCTCCCAGGGATGCTCAGCAACGCCAAAGTGACCCTCCATAGCGGTCTTACCGTAAATGGGGCGGCGCAGGTCCAGCTTCTTAATGATTCCAGCAGGAGTCAGGTCACAGGTCTTGCGCAGCAGAGCAGTAATTTCCTCGTCAGAGATCTTGCCGGTGCCGTAGGTCTCCACCCTGACGGACACAGGCTCAGCAACGCCGATAGCATAGGCAAGCTGCACCTGAGCACTCTCAGCAAGGCCTGCCGCCACGATATTCTTAGCCATGTAACGTGCCATATAAGCACCGGAGCGGTCCACCTTGGTGGGATCCTTTCCGGAGAAAGCACCGCCGCCGTGGGAGAAATAGCCGCCGTAGGTATCCACAATGATCTTACGGCCGGTAAGGCCCGTATCGCCGTTGGGACCGCCGATGACGAAGTTACCGGTGGGGTTGATGTGGATATTGGCAACATCATCGATGCTAAAGCCATACTTTTTAAGAACAGGAGCGATCACACCCTCACGGATATAGCGGCGCAGCTCGCTCATTTCAAAATCGGCACTGTGCATCACGGAAACGACTACGGTGTCGATGCCAATGATCTTGCCGCTCTCGTCAAATTCCACGCTGACCTGAGTCTTGCCATCGGGACGGAGCAGATCATTACTTGCGATACACTCGGTCAAACGGTTTGCCAGAGCCCGGGACAGGGCAACGGGCATCGGCATCATTTCGGGGGTATGGACGCAAGCGCCGCCGAACATCATACCCTGGTCACCTGCGCCACCAACTTCATCGTTGGTACCCAGGGCAATATCGGCAGACTGGGTATGGATCTTGCAAACGATCTCCACGGTATCAGCGGCAAACTGATCCTCGGGAACGGTATAGCCGATCTTGGCAATGACCTCCCGGGCAACGGCTTCGTAGTCCACCACTGCCTTGGTGGTGATCTCACCGCAGATCAGGCAGAAGTTGGTGGTGACCATGGTCTCACAGGCCACACGGGAACCGGGATCCTGTGCCAGGCAAGCATCCAGAATGGCATCGGAAATGCAGTCCGCCACCTTATCGGGATGGCCACAGGTAACGCACTCAGAAGTAAACAATCTTTTTTCCATAATAATTCCTTTCTTTCTAACTACTCACAGACATACGGATTGCCACGCCAATGTGAACACCGGCTCGCAATGACGTGGAATTTAGGCGAATACTGCCAAAAACAAAAAATCGCACACCGGGATCCGATGTGCTTACCTATCGAATCCTCATCTTTCGTTTGCCGCCGGATTTGGCACCTTGTGATCGTAAATAAATCACAGGTTGCCGGGCTTCATCGGGCCGTTCCCTCCACCACTCTTGATAAGGCTTGTATGCAATTCGAATATATTGTACTGAAATTTCACCAAAAGTCAACTGTTTTTTCGTTGTTTTTCAAATTCCAGTTTATCGATTAGTTTGCACCGCACTAAAAGGCCCCCTTGCCTAAAGGGGGCTGTCGAAAATCTCTGATTTTCGACTGGGGGATTCGCAGTAATCGGTATCAGTATACGATGGTTTTATGC
>JAFSFK010000034.1 GCA_017435245.1 Oscillospiraceae bacterium
ACAGCCTGGGCGAAGAATTTTTGAATTACGTTAAGGACGGCATGCCTATCACCATTAAGGAAGACGGCACTGTCTGCGTTGACTAAAGAACATAAAAACTGCCAAGCTCTTTGAGCTTGGCAGTTTTTTGTGTAATTACAGCAGCCGAATACCGGCTTTTTCGCACGCATCCATGGTTTCTTTGTCCCAGACGCTGGACTGGACTTCTCCGATGTGGGCGCAGCCCATCATCAGCAGGCACAGACGGCTCTGACCGATACCGCCGCCGATGGTCAGGGGCAGCTGATCGTTTAAGAGCATCTGGTGGAAGGGAAGTGCCCGGCGGTCATCACAGCCGGCAAGGCTAAGCTGACGGTCAAGAGACTGGGCATCTACACGGATACCCATGGAGGAGATCTCCAGAGCTCTGTCCAGCACATCATCCCAGAAGAAAATATCGCAGTTAAGATCCCAGTCGTCGTAGTCCGGGGCACGGTTGCCGTGGGGCTTGCCGGATCTGAGCTTTCCGCCGATGCCGATGATGCAGGCGGTGGGATGCTCCTTTACATAGGCGTTCTCCCGCTGGTCGCCGGTGAGGCTGGGATACAGATCTTCCAGCTCCTGGGTGGTGATAAAGCTCACATCCCGGGAAAGACGGGTGGTCAGCTGGGGATAGCGCACGTGAAGCCGGTCGTTGGTATCGCAGATGGCACCCACAATGGCGCTGACGATCAGCTTAAGATATTCAAGATTCCGGTTTTCCCGGGTGATGACCTTTTCCCAGTCCCACTGGTCTACATAGATGGAGTGGATGTTGTCCAGATCTTCATCCCGGCGGATGGCGTTCATATCGGTGTACAGACCGCCGCCGATACCGAAATTATACCGCTTCAGGGCCAGACGCTTCCATTTCGCCAGGGAATGGACAACCTGGGCATCCATACCCACGGCGGGGATATCAAAGGATACAGCCCGCTCCACGCCGCTGAGGTTATCGTTCAGACCGGAGCTTTCGGTGACGAACAGGGGAGCGGATACACGCTTGAGGTTTAGTGCATCGGAGAACTCCTCCTGGAAGGTTTGCTTGATATAGGCAATGGCCCGCTGGGTATCATAGGCATCCAGCTTGGGACGGTAGCCCTGGGGGATAAAAATGCTGTTCATATAGAACCCCTCCTAATGGGAAAGATAGGTCTATTGTATTCCATTTTTCGGTAAAATCAAGAGAAAAAACAAAAAAATGCACGCCACAGATGGACTTTGGTTAACCATACAAAAACAGCACCACAGATCGTGGTGCTGTTTATAATATAGCGGATCAAATTCCGATTTATCGAGCAGTTGTGCTTCGCACAAAGGCTTCTCCTTGAGGAGAAGCTGTCAAAAATCTTTGATTTTTGACTGATGAGGTGTGCAGAAAATGTTGCGATTACACATCGGCTTTCGGCGAATTCGTAATATTTTACTGTACACCTCATCCGACCCGGCTTGCGCCGGGCCACCTTCCCCTCAAGGGGAAGGCTTGGATGGTACACAGACCAAACAGCTCGATAAACTGGAATTTACCACCCGTAGAAGCCCCATGGGTTCTGGGGGTACTGGCTGTATTGCTGTTCATTTACCTGTGGATTTTGTTCCAATGCTTGCTGGATCTGCTCACCTACGGTGACGGAGATCTCCATTGTGCTGCCCTGGCGGTAGACACTCAGTACCAGCACGTCGCCTACGGAGGCATCGCCGATCAGCTCCACTAGCTGAGTGCTGCCGGTGATGGCGGTGTCATTCATTTTCGTGATGATATCGCCGGGCTGCAGACCGGCAGCTGCGGCAGGACCGTCCTGGGCAACAGACTGGACAGCAGCGCCGGCGGGAATGCCGTAAAGCTGGGTCTGTGCCGATACATCGGAGACACTGACACCGATATAGGGCTTGGAGATATAACCCTTTTCGATGATGGATTCCACGATGGACCGCACCGAGTTGATGGGAATGGCAAAGCCGATATTATCGATGGATGCCTCAGAAGCGGAGGAAGAGGAATACTTGGCGTTGGTGATGCCCACTACCTCGCCGTAGAGGTTAAACAGCGCACCGCCGGAGTTGCCGGAGTTGATGGCACAGTCGGTTTGAATAAGATTCATGGTAGCCCCGTTGGACATGGTGATCTGCCGGTCCAGGGCACTGACGGTTCCGGCGGTGAGAGAAAAGGTCAGCTCGCCCAGAGGATTGCCGATGGCGATGACGCTGTCACCCACATTCATATTGTCGGAAGAACCCAGGATCACCGGAGCCAGATCCTGGGCATCCACCTTCAGTACGGCGATATCGTTGCTCTCGTCGTAGCCGATCAGCTCGGCGTCATAGCTGGTGCCGTCATAGCAGGTTACGGTGATGGCGGAGGAATCCTCGATGACATGGAAATTGGTAAGGATATAGCCGTCACTGCTCAGAATAAAGCCGGAGCCGGAGGCGGCGGAGGTTGTCTGATAGCCCCAGAAGTTGGTGGTGATGGAGGTGGTGATGCCCACGGTGGAATTGACATTGGCGGCGTACACCTGTGCCGGGGTCATCAAAGTGTCGGTGGGTAATTCTACCGTTTCAATGACAGAATTTCTCCGGACACCCTCCAGAAACTGGATGGTCTGCTGTGCCGGCAGGGATTCGGAAGGGGACAGATGCTGATAGGCGGCAACACCGGCAGCACCGATAATGCCGCCCAAAAGACTGCAGCACAGCGCCAGTGCTACGATCTTGCCGGAGGACATACCCTTCTTTTTGGGCTTAGGCGGGACGGGCTCCTGGACATATTGATAACCCCAGTACTGAGGATCGTTGGGATTTGACGGGTCGTTGTTGTTTTCGTAATACATAGCGGTGCTCCTTTCGGATTATATCGATCAGGCTAGGGATAGTTTACTGCCAAATTCTGAATAAATACTGAAAGAATTAAATCGAAATGATGAATAGTTTTTGAATGAATGTTGAATTCTGGGGATGATCCAACGCTTGTCCGCAGTATAAAGAAAAACGTACGCGCCCTCTTGACACGTTCAAGGGGGCGTGCTATAATTTTCTAAACCGTTGAGGAAGAGTGAGTAAGCTCTTTTCCTTTTCTCTCAGAGAGCCGCGGGTGGTGGGATCGCGGCAGAAAAGACTGAGCCCAATGGACTTCCGAGGGCAATCGGAAAGGGGAGACCCCCAAGTATGTGCGCCGGAGCAGACCCTCCGTCAACAAGGTCAGCATATGTCAGTATGCACAAAGTGGGCGCACAGCGCCAAGCCGGGTGGCACCGCAGGAGATTATTCCTGTCCCAGCGATAATCTGGGGCAGGTTGTTTTTTTGCCCCAAGTTCTGGAAAGGAGACAGTTGCTATGTCGAACAAAACCATCCCTTATAAGATCTATCTGGAAGAAAGTGAGATGCCCAGAGCATGGTATAATCTTCGTGCCGATATGGTCAATAAGCCCGCACCGCTGCTGGATCCTGTGACCCATAAGCCTATGACACAGGAAGATCTGTCCGGTGTATTCTGTGATGAGCTCATTCGCCAGGAACTGGACGAGACCAATGCCTATATTGAGATTCCCCAGGAGATCCGGGATTTTTACCGGATGTACCGTCCTGCGCCTCTGGTCCGTGCTTATTGCCTGGAGAAAAAGCTGCAGACCCCTGCAAAGATCTACTATAAATTCGAGGGCAATAACACCTCCGGTTCCCATAAGCTCAATTCCGCCATCGCCCAGGCTTACTATGCCAAGAAGCAGGGTCTGAAGGGCGTGACCACCGAGACCGGCGCCGGTCAGTGGGGAACGGCGCTTGCCATGGCCTGTTCCTATTTTGATCTGGACTGCAAGGTGTTTATGGTCAAATGCTCCTATGAGCAGAAGCCCCACCGCCGGGAGGTGATGCGCACCTACGGCGCATCGGTCACACCCTCTCCCTCTGCGGAGACCGAGGTGGGCAGAAAGATCCGTGCAGAATTTCCGGATACCAACGGCAGCCTTGGCTGTGCAATTTCCGAAGCGGTGGAAATGGCGTCCAAGACCGATGGCTACCGCTATGTCCTGGGCAGTGTGCTGAACCAGGTGATGCTCCACCAGTCCATCATCGGCCTTGAGACGATGGCGGCCATGGATAAATATGATATTAAGCCGGATGTGATCATCGGCTGTGCCGGCGGCGGCTCTAATCTGGGCGGACTGATCGCACCCTTTATGGGCCGTAAGATCAAGGGCGAACTGGATTGCAAGTTTATTGCAGTCGAGCCTGTTTCCTGTCCCAGCTTCACCCGAGGCACCTACGCCTACGACTATTGCGATACCGGCATGATCTGTCCTCTGTCCAAAATGTACACGATGGGTTCTTCCTTTATTCCTGCTGCTACCCACGCCGGTGGTCTGCGGTATCACGGAATGAACTCCACACTCTCCCAGCTGTACGACGATAAGCTGATGGAGGCTGTGGCAGTCAAGCAGACGGAGGTCTTTGCGGCTGCGGAGTACTTTGCCCGGATCGAGGGCACGCTGCCCGCTCCGGAAAGCTCCCACGCCATCAAGGTAGCCATTGACGAGGCCCTCAAGTGCAAAGAAACAGGGGAGGAGAAAACCATCCTCTTCGGCCTTACCGGTACCGGCTATTTTGATATGATGTCCTATGAGAAATTCCACAACGGCGTGATGCAGGACTATATTCCCACAGATGAAGAGCTGAGCGCTGCCATTGCCAAGCTGCCAAAGATCGAAAAATAAGACCCTTTTTGCTGCCCCCGGACCTGCGGATCCGGGGGCAGTTTCCTGCCGTAAAAAGAGGGGAATGTTAAGATTCGATACTTATGCGGAATAACGGTAACTTTTTTGGGGACGATGAAACAAATTTAATTGAAAATTCCCCATATTAGATTCATATTGACCAAATCAGATTGACTTTATAAAGTGCCAAATGTATAATGTGACCATAGTATAGAGGGAGTTATACCCTCTGCTGTACGGAAAATAATTTGAAAGGAAGAGAAAACCATGCTGAAAAAACTTATCAGCCTGCTTCTGGTCCTGGCAATGGTCGTCGGTATGATGACCGTTGGCGCAGTGAGTGTTTTCGCCACCGAAGAGGGCGGCGAGAATGTAACTGAGCCTGAAGCTACCGAGCCTGAAGCTACCGAGCCCGAAGCTACAGAACCCGAGGCCACTGAGCCTGAGGTCACTGAGCCTGAGGTCACTGAGCCTCCTGCTCCCCACGAGCATTCCTGTGAGCACTGCGAAGGTGCCGAGTGGATCGCCTGGGACGGTACCGTGGCAGCCCTGCAGCAGGGCGGTCACTTCTATCTGACCGAAGAGACCACTATGAGCGGCGGCTTTGCAGTGGAATCTCTGGAAAATAAGCAGATCGATGTTACCATCTGTCTGAATGGTCAGACTCTGAACGGACCTGCATCTGCCCGTATGTTCCGTCTGTCCGGCGGTGCAAGCCTTACGATTGTTGACTGTACCGCTAAGACTGTGGACGGCGTTTATACCGCAGGTTCCATCGTGCCCCAGTTCCACAATATCAAGGGCGTTGTTGCCGGTGTTTACTCCGATGTCAGCGGCGAACCCGGCTCTGCCTTTGCTATGTATGACGGCGTCATCGACGGCGGCAACAACAGCAATACCTCTGCTGTCAGCCCTAGCAACATCGGTGGCGGTCTGATCGATTTGAACTCTGCCGGCAACGTCAATCTCTACGGCGGCGTTCTGAAGGACTACACCAGCTACTACGGCGGCGCCATTTATGTAGGTAGCGGTCTGCTGACCATTGATGGTGCAACTATTACAAACTGTAATGCTACCCGTGGCCGTGCCATTATGATCAAGAGCACCGGTAAAGCCGTTCTGGAAAGCGGTCAGATTCTGGGCGGTACCACCCTGCACGGTCTGGTTGCCCTGCAGTCCGGCGGTACTTTGACCATCAACGGCGGTAAGATCGGTGATACCAAAGATGCCAATGGTCACGGTATCCATATCAATGGTGACAAGTCCTCCGTTACCATGAACGGCGGTGAGATTTCCGGCAACGCTAAGTACGGTGTTTGGGTTGAGTCCGGTACCTTTAATTTGTCTGGCGGTAAGATCTCCGGCAACCTGAACGGTGTGTACGTTGATGACGGTATCTTCAATATGTCCGGCGGCGAGATCACCGGTAACGTTTCCTCCGCTGAGGGCGCCGGTGTTCGTATCAATAAGACTACCGGCAAGATGGTCATGTCCGGCGGTAAGATCTATGCTAACGAATGTACTGGTACATCTTCCAGCTGCGCTGGTGTGCGTACCGTCGGTACTTTTGAGATGTCCGGCGGTGAGATCTACGGCAACATTACTGCAGAATCTGTGGGTAATGCTTCCGAGATCCTGGCTGCAGATGCAAACGCAGTGGTTACGATTTCCGGCACTGCAGCAATTACCAAAACCGCCAAGTACTCTGTCAACTGCTACAAGGGCGCTGTCACTGTCAGCGGCGGTACCTTCACCGGTCCTCTGTCTGTTTCTGCGAACTGCACCCTGTCCATCTCCGGCGGTATGTTTGATACCGATGTGGAGAGCTACACTGCTGAGGGCTATACCCAGCTGCTCACCGGTGAAGTTTCCACCGTTTGTGCTCCCCACGCTTTGGTAGACGGTTATTGCACTCGCTGCGGCGATCTGGATCCCCAGGCTGTCACCGGTACTTGCGATAACGGCCTTAGCTGGATCCTGTCCCAGGGTGAGTTGATCATCTCTGGTTCCGGTACGATGGTTGATTTTGAGACCGGCTCTGCTCCCTGGAGCGAATATGCAGCACAGATCACTGAGGTTGATATTAAGCAGGGCGTTACCTCCATCGGCGCTTACGCCTTTGAAAACTCCACTGCTTTGGTGTTCATTGAGATTCCTGTGGGCATTGTGCAGATCGGTGAAGGCGCATTTGCCGGCTCCGGCTTGACTGAAATCCTGTTTAATGGCAGCGCCCCCATGTTTGTGGGCGAGTCCATTTTTGGCGGTGTAACCGCAAAAGCATCCTACCCTGTGAACGATACCAGCTGGACTGAGGATATCAAGCTCAGCTACGGCGGCAGCATCAGCTGGGAGGGCAATGTATATGACCATACCTGCCCCGAGTGTGGAAGCAACGAATGGTTGCCCTTCACCGGTATCGATACCAGCGTTTCCAACGCTACCAACCTCCAGAGCGGTCACTATTACCTGACTGCCGATACCACGCTGCCTACCTCCATTGACCTGCGTGGTGATGTGGATGTCACCCTGAGCCTGAATGGCTATGACCTGTACGGTCCTGCCAAGAGCCGTGTGTTCCGTCTGTCCGGCGGCGCAAAGTTGACCGTTATTGATCCCGGCGCTGGCAATGTATATGACAGCGACGATCAAATCATTGGCTACGACGGTGGCAAGATCATTCCTCAGTACCACGGCATCAAGGGCGTTGTCTGCGGTATTTACGAGGGTACCGGCAGTACCTTCAACCTGTACGACGGTATCATCGATGGCGGCAGCAACAGTAATGCTTCCGTTGTCAGCTCCACCAATATTGGCGGCGGCTTGATCGATATGAACTCTGCCGGTATCATCAACCTCTACGGTGGCGTTCTGAAGGACTACACCAGCTACTACGGTGGCGCTATTTATGTGGGTGGCGGTAAGCTGACCATTGATGGCGCAACCATCGAAAACTGTAATGCTACCCGTGGCCGTGCCATTATGGTCAAGGGCAGTACCTCCGAGGCGGTTCTGGAAAGCGGCGAGATCCTGGGCGGTTCTGCAACCCACGGCCTGGTCGCCCTGCAGTCCGGTGCCAAGTTCACAATGAACGGTGGCAAGCTGGGCAACACTACCGGTGCCAACGCCAACGGTGTCCATATCAGCGGTGCCAACTCCGTATTTACTTTGAACGGCGGCGAGATCTCCGGCAATGAGAAGTACGGCGTTTGGGTCGAGCAGGGTACCTTCAATATGAATGGTGGTATGATCTTCAACAATCTCCATGGTGTTGTTATAGGCAATACTACTACCAATGCTGAGGGCGAGGTAACCATTACCGATGGTACCTTTAATATGACCGACGGTGAGATCTTCGGCAATTCTGCTACTGCTGAGGGTGCAGGTGTTCGTTTCCAGACCGTTGGAAGTGTGTTCAATATGTCCGGCGGTTTGATCCGCAGTAACTCCTGTACCGGCATTTCCTCCAGCTGCGGCGGTGTCCGTGTCCTGGGTCAGTTTAATATGACCGGCGGCTCCATTTGTGGCAATGTGGGTACGACCGATAATACTTCCCAGCTGATCTGCAGCGATGATGCAGCAGTTATCAGCATTTCCGGTACTGCACAGATTTCTAATACCGGTGCAGATGAAGAATTGAATGAAGTCGAGGCCAGCAAATACAGCATCAATTGCTACAAGGGTGCTGTTACTGTCAGCGGCGGCAGCTATACCGGTCCTGTTGCTGTGGCGAAGACTTGCACCTTGTCTATCACCGGCGGTTACTTTGATTCTGATGTTAAGGCCTGGGTTGCTGAGGGCTACCAGCAGTATCTGGACGGCAGCGTTAACACCATCTGCACCGAGCACGAGATCGTGGATGGCTACTGCACGATCTGCGGCGCACTGGATCCCAGCATCCCTCAGGGCACCTGCGGTGAGAACCTGACCTGGGTCCTGGTGGGCGGTGTTCTGACGATTTCCGGAACCGGCGATATGGAGGACTACGAGTATGGTACCTCTCCCTGGTATGACTATGTTGCGGATATCACCTCTGTGGTGATTGAAGAGGGTGCTACCTCCATCGGTGCTATGGCATTCTACGGCTGCGCAAACCTGACCGAGGTCAGTATTAGTGAGTCTGTTGTTGCTATTGGCAAGTATGCTTTCTATGACTGCGCCAACCTGGCTGAGGTTTCTATCCCCGCCAATGTGACCGAGATCAAGGAAGGTACCTTCTGGAACTGCGGTTTGACATCTGTCACGATTCCTGCAAGTATCGTTAAGATCGGCCGTTGGGCGTTCTACGACTGCAAGCAGCTGACCCAGATCGAGTTCCTGGGCGATGCTCCCGCTTTCGTTGGTGAGGAGGTCTTTGCGAATGTTACTGCAAATGCCACCATTCCCGAGAACAATGAAACCTGGACAGAAGAGATCAAGCAGAACTACGGCGGCACCATCACCTGGCCTGCAGTGCATGAGCATAGCTATATGTACGAGTGCGATGCTTACTGTAAGGAATGCGGCGAGCTGACCAATCCCGATGCAGCACACAACATCACTCACGTTCCTGCAAAGGCTGGTACCGACTGCCAGACCTGGGACGGCAACATCGAGTACTGGACCTGCTCTTACTGTAACGGCTGCTGGGATAATGAGAATGCTACCGGCATGCCTCTGACCATGATGAGCATCAAGGTTCCCGGCGATCACGTCTACTTCAATGACTGCGATCCCATCTGTATGGTTTGTGGCGAGGAGACCAGAACTGTATCTCACAATGTGATCCATGTGGATGCAGTTGAGGGCGACTGCCAGACTATGGGCAATGTTGAGTACTGGTACTGCGACGTCTGTGGCGCTGCATGGCTGGACGAGGCTCAGACCCAGGTCACAAACCTGATGAGCGTCAAGACCGGCTACGGCGAGCACAAGTACGAGGACGGTGTCTGCGGCGTCTGCGGCGAGGCAGATCCTGACTACGTCGGTCTGTTCGACTTTGCCGGTTCTACTATGGAACTGGGCAACGAGCTGGTTCTGAACTTCGTGTTCAGAAATTCTGACCTCACCGGTACTGACAACTACGCAGTTGCCACCATCGCCCGTGAGACCGGCGATGCCACCGTCACCATTCCTCAGTCCCAGTGGACTGCCTTCAATGCAAGCATGACCCAGATCCCTGTGATCCTGTTTGCTAAGGAAATGACTGACGATGTCACTGTTATCATCTACAACGCTGAGGGCAAGCAGCTGTCCAACTCCCGTACTAACTCTATCGTCGGTTACTGCAACGATATGTTCAATGCAGCAACCAGCACTGAGGAGAACAAGGTCCTGGCAGTGGATATGCTGAACTACGGTGCAGCAGCTCAGATCCAGTTCAATTACAGAGAGGAAACTCTGGCAAATGCAAATCTGACTGACGAGCAGAAGGCTATGGCAACTGTTGTTACCGATATGCAGGATGAGTCCGTCAAGGGACCCGGCTGCGCCGGCGCAACTCTGACTCTGGAAGAGAAGATCCTGCTGAACTTCGTGTACCAGAACGCCACCATCGAAAAGGCGGCATACGCAACTGTGAGCTATGTGGATCACTACGATCAGGCTGTGAGCTACACCATCGAGGCAAAGGACTTCCTGGTGTTCAACAGCAGCATGAAGATGGTCCAGATCAACACTCTGGTGGTTGCAGACTGCCGTACGATGGTCACTGTAGAGCTGTTTGATGCTGAGGGTAATTCCATGGGCATCAGCCAGGATAGCGTTGAGAGCTACACCGCCCGTTCCGGTCAGGACCTGTTCAAGGCAATTCTGGCCTTCGGCGACAGCGCTTACGCTAAGTTCCATTAATCAATTTCGATCATCTGTGAAAGCAGATGTTTGGAATAAAGAAAAACCCAGGAAAGGAGAAACCCAAAATGAAGTTCGAAATGGCTGAGATCAAGGTTGAGAAGTTTGAGGTTATGGATGTCATCACCGCTTCTGAGACCCTGCCTCCCAACACCACCGATCTGTTCTAATTGATCAGACAAAGCCCCGGCGGCGCAAGCCGCCGGGGTGACCCCCCTTACTGTGGGTTTAGGAAATAACCCGAGTCACGGATTACTTCCTAAGAACGCAGTTTTACGTTCGATAGCAATTACTTATGGAGGATATCTGGAAAATGAAAAAAGGTGTTTTGATCGCAATCGTTGTTGTACTTGCAATTTTGCTGATCGGTTTGGTATTTGTGGCATTGATGCCTGGACTGAATATCGGTGTGGAGAAGGAAACGCAGCCGGATATATCGGAAACGATCCAGACAGAAGATATCCAGGCGGGAGCAGAGGAAGAGGAGAATGCACAGGAAGAAGAGACGGTCCCTCAGGTAGAAGATGAAGAAATAATTATTGAGCCTTCCCCGGATGATCCCACGATATCGCTGCCCTTTATCCCTTATGATGATCCCACGGAGGCACCGACTCAGCCCGGCAATGCTGAGGAGCCTGCATCTCCTACAGAAGCACCTACTGAAGCACCCACGGAGCCTGTGGAAACCATACCGCCTGCAACAATGCCCGGTGGTGAAACCTATCCCCCTAATATGACTCCCTTGTACTAAATAAAATCACCCCACTGCACAATAGTGTGTAGTGGGGTGATTTTATGAGTTAACGCTAAATTCCGGTTTGTTGAGCAAATGCTGCTAAATCGGAATTTAATGATAGCATAAATATTGCCCGGTCTGGATAGACCGGGCAATGGTTCTGTTCAGGCTGCCAGCTGGGCTTCCACAACGGCTTCCAGATCCTCGTAGTGGAGGGCTTCCCAGAAGACCTTGACGATGACACCGTGTTCGTCCAAAACTACGGTGTAGGGGTAGGTTCCACGGCCACCCAGGGTGGAGTAGTAGCCTTCCATACCGTCTACGATGTAGTCCCGGGCGAAGGTGATGTTGGAATTGGAATAGTGGCTTGCGATGTAGGCAGGTTCCGTTTCGCTGACCATATTGGTGTGGATGGCAATGACGGAAACTGTGTCGGGATAGTTGGCTGCGATCTGATCAAAGTAGGGCAGCTCGTTGACGCAGGGGGTACACCAGGTTCCCCAGAAATTGATGATGGTGATCTTGCCGGTGGTGGTGGGGTCGATGGTCTGAGTAGTGACACCCTCGCCGGTGACGATCTCCAGATCATAGCCGTAGCATAGGTCACCAACCTGATTGCCCCGGTTTTCCTCGCCGATGGGCAGGTTAGGTGTGGATTCCTGATTCCAGTAGTAGCCGATCACGCCTACCAGAACGATGACCAGAACTACGGCCACAATGGAACGGGTGACGGTGCGCAGCTTCTTGTGCTTTTCGCTGGGCTTAGGATTGGAGCGGAAGCCCTTCCAGGAGATAGCCTTGGTGGGACACACATCGATACACTCGCCGCAGCTGATACACTCCTGATCGCCCACGTGCTTGATATCCACCTTGCAGTGGGCCTGACACAGTCCGCACTGGGTGCATTTGCTGTTGTCCAGCTTGATGCCGAACACGCTGATCTTATTGAAGATACCGTACAGGGCACCCAGAGGGCAGATGAATCGGCAGAACAGACGGAAGATGAAGACAGAACCGACCAAAATGCTGACCATCAGCATAAATTTCCAGGTGAACAGGGGACCCAGCATAGAAAAGTAGCTTTCGTTGACGGCGTTGCTCAGTAGTCCGATGCCGCCTTCCAGGGTGCCGGCGGGGCATATGTATTTACAGAAAGCGGGCAGGGGCGTGTCCCGAAAGGCGTACATAATGGGCACAATGAATACAAAGAACACCAGCACCACATATTTAAACCAGGACAGCAGCCGGGTCACAGGGCTTTTCTTTAGCTTTGGAGTCTTGATCTTGTAAACCAGCTCCTGCACAAGACCGAAGGGACACAGCCAGCCGCAGATCATTCTGCCGAACATCAGGCTGTACAGCAGCAGAATGCCGCATACATAATAGATTGTAGAGTGGTCGGCGCTGAAGGAACCCTGCAGACTGCCCAGAGGGCAGGCACCCACGGCACCGGGACAGGAGTAGCAATTGATGCCCGGAGCACAGATCTTCTTGGTATTGCCTTGATAGATATTACCGGTGACAAAGCCCTTGAGGTTGGCATTAAACAGTACGGCAAAGTACAGCTGCATGATCTTCCGCTTGGAAGGGATCAGTCTTTTCAGTTTTTCTTTCATTGCTTATCACCCCAATCCCACGCACTCGGTGCAGATGTTTTTGGCTTTGGTCAGCACGTCTGCGGTGCCGCCGGCGAAGAACCCGTACACGAGCACCGCTACGGCTACACAAACCAGCGCCCAACGGGCGATCACCAAAAGCTTAGTGCGGTCGGCCTTGGGTGCCGGAGCAGCCGTTTCGCTTATGGGGATCTGCTTGACCAGCTCGATCTCCTTTTGCAGGCTGCTTTTTGCCCGATATGCAGTCCCGATGGCACAGCCGAAAGGTACTGCCAGACAGCCCAGCAGGATCATAACAGCCTTTGCCATAGAGCTGTTGATCTCGGACTGATGGAAATTGGCGGGGTTTGCGCCGTAGAACAAGAATCCAATGCTGCAAACGCCCAAAACAGCCAGAGTGATGATCTTATCCCGGCTGCGGTTTTTCCGCAGGGACAGGATCTGCGCTTTCAGTGCGGAATCGCAGCTGTCCACATCTCGTTTTGCCAGCAGCCGATCCAGGGTGACAGCAGGATCTTTTTCAGCTTTGAGCTTCTGCTTCTGAAGCGGGAGGAAAAAGTCCAGTACAAAGGCAGCCAGAACCAGTGCCAGGCACAGATAGACCGGCACAGCAATGACGGAAAAGCCGTGGGCGACCTTTTCCGGAGTAAAGATCTGGTCGCCGCCACCCAGGTAAATGCCCAGGCAGGCGGTCATCAGACATACCCCAGCCACAACAAGAGCAATGCTCAGCACGATGCCGCATACAAGACGCAGACGGCGCAGGGAATCATTATTCATATGTATGTCCTCCTGTGGGAGAGATTTCGTGAAAGGATTTTTCTTAGTATAGCATATGGATTTTGGAAAGTAAATCCCCGCAATTTGCGGAAATAGATCGCAGTAAGAGAGAAAAAACAAAAACGTCCGCTGCTGACGGACAAATGCCACGCTTTTATCCGTATTTTTGCGTTTTGTGCGAAATTTCTTGCATTTAGCCCCCAAATACGCTATTATAGTATGGCATATGTACATAATGGCTTATAATGCGTTTATTATGCGTAAACCACGATAGAAAGGCGAAAAAGTATGAACAAAAAGACCCTTGCGAAGCTGAGTCGGACAGTGCTTTTGGTGCTGATTGCGGCAACGCTGCTGTTCGGTGTTGTTGCCCTGCCCCATGCGCAGGCAGCTACCTATGCGGCATCTTCCATCACCAAGCGGGATGATATTAAGGTAGATTATACCCAGTATCTCAATCCGGAAGTGATGTATCCTCTGCCCGCAGGTGTGGGCGATGAGGAAGAGATCTCTGTGATCATCACTGTGGATGTGCCCAACCTGATGGATGCCTATGATGCAGGCGATAAGACCATGAGCTTTGCTGAGTATGCATTGGGCTCCGAAGAGGCTGCTTCTCTGGAAGCGCAGATCGCTGCCGAGAAGACCCGGATCCTGAGTCAGCTGGACGAGCAGCAGATCAGCTACACCACCGGTGAAGACTACTCCCGTCTGCTCTCCGGTTTTGAGATTGTGATCCGTGCCGGCGATTTTAATGCGGTTTGCCAGTCTCTGGGCGAGGGTGAAGGCACCATCGTCAGTGAGGAATATAAGGCCGCTGAGACTCAGCTGGTGGAGAATACCGTTAATGTCTACGAGACCGGTATTTTCAAGAGTGGTGAGTCCGGCTATGACGGCACCGGTATGGTGGTCGCTGTTCTGGATACAGGCCTTGACTCCAACCACACCGCCTTCTCCGTGGAGAACTTTACTTCCGATCATCTGGGTATGACCTATGAGGATGTGGCTGCGAAGCTTCCTCAGACCCAGGCTTACGAGCTTTCCGGCGGTCTGTCCGTGGATGATGTCTATATCAATGAAAAGGTCCCCTTTGGCTATGACTATGCCGATAATGACCCCGATCCCTACTCCACCCACAATAACCACGGAACCCACGTTTCCGGCGTTATCGTTGGTAAGGACGATACCATCACCGGCGTTGCTCCCAATGCACAGCTGGTGTCTATGAAGACCTTCTCCGACATTATGGATACTGCCCGGAGTACCTGGATCCTGGCTGCGCTGGAGGACTGTGTGGTCCTGGGCGTTGACGTGATCAATATGTCTCTGGGTACTGCAGCAGGCTTCAGCCGTGAATCCGATGAGGAGATCCTCAACGGCGTTTACGACAAGATCCGTGAGGCCGGTATTTCTGTCGTGGTTGCCGCTTCCAACAGTTATTCTTCCGCTTATGGTTCCGAGGCCAACGGCAACCTGCCCCTGACCTCCAACCCCGATACCGGTACGGTTGGTTCTCCCGGTACTTATGACGGTGTTCTGTCTGTTGCTTCCATCAACGGTGAGGAGACCCCCTACCTGCTCTACGACAAGACCATCATCTACTTCGATGAATCCAACACCGCAGCGGCAGAGGAAAATGATTTCTGCGCAACCCTGCTGGGTGAAGAGGATACCATCGAGATCGAATATGTGATCATCCCCGGCGTCGGCCGTAGTGCTGACTATACCGGTATGGATGTCACCGGAAAGATCGCACTGGTTCGCCGTGGTGACAACACCTTCGAGGAGAAGGCAATGATCGCCGAGGCACAGGGCGCAGCCGGTATCATTATTTATAATAATGTATCCGGTGAGATCAAGATGAATGTGGGCGAAGCCAAGCTGGCTACCTGCTCTATCTCTCAGGACGATGGCGAGATGCTGGTGGCTGCCGGCGGCGGCAAGCTGAAGATCAGCAAGGATCAGACCTCCGGCCCCTTCATTTCTGACTTCTCCTCCTGGGGTCCCACTCCCAGCCTGCAGATCAAGCCCGAGATCACCGGCCACGGCGGCAACATTCTGTCCTCTGTCACCGGTGGCGGCTATGACCGTCTGTCCGGTACCTCTATGGCCTGTCCCAACCTGGCAGGTGTGGTGATCCTGCTCCGCCAGTATGTGGTGGAGAACTTCCCTGACATTGCCGATGACAATGTTAAGGTCAACGATATGGTGAACAAGCTGATGCTGTCCACCGCAGATATCGCTCTGAATACCAACGGTTTGCCCTACGCCGTCAGAAAGCAGGGCGCAGGCCTGGCAAACCTGATGAATTCCATCAACACCCCTGCTTATATCACCACCTTCGATTCCGAGGGAAATCCCTTTGACAAGACCAAGCTGGAGCTGGGGGACGATCCCGAAAAGACCGGCGTTTACGAAATGAACTTCAGCGTGGTCAACTTTGGCCAGAAGGATCTTTCCTATGACATCGGTGCTTACGTGTTCACCGAGGGTGTCAGCGAGACCAAGACCAATGCCGGTAAGACCACCGTTACCGAGGAAGCCTACGCACTGGAGGGCACCATCGAGATCACCGGTGTTGAGGGCGGCAAGCTCAGCGGCAATAAGGTCAGCGTGGAAGCTGGTCAGGAAGCAAAGGTCAGTCTGACCCTGACCCTTTCCGATGCGGATAAGGAATACCTGGATGCCTCCTTTGAAAACGGTATGTATGTGGAAGGCTATATCACTCTGGAAGCTACCAAGGGCACCGATGTGAATATGAGCATTCCCTATCTGGCCTTCTACGGTGACTGGACCCTGGCACCTATGTTTGACCTGACCTACTACGATACCAACGCCGACGAGCTGGATACCGGTATCGATGAGGAGGATAAGACCAAGGCCGATGCCTACGCTACCCGCCCCATCGGCGGTGTGGAGGACGACTATGTCAGCTATCTGGGTTCCTTCTACTTCCTGCAGGATGAATCCGATATTGCCATCCCCGCAAACGAGGATTATATCGCACTTTCCAACCAGGTGGGCACCATCCACTCCCTGCGCTACGTCTGGGCAGGCCTTCTGCGTGGTGCCGACAAGATGGAGATCGTCATCACCGACGATACCACCGGTGAAGTGATCTTTGAGACTGTGGACGATCAGGTCCGCAAGTCCTACGGCGACGGCGGTTCCATTTACCCCGCAAACGTGGAGATCGAATTCGATACCATGGAATATAACCTGATGAACAACAGCCAGTATACGGTTCATCTGACCGGTTATATGGATTATAAGGACGGAGGTTTGGAAACCAACAAGAAGAACACCTTCACCTTCCCCCTGTATATCGACTTTGAGGCTCCCACCGTTTCTGATGTGCAGTTCCGCTACGAGTACGACAAGAGCCTGGAAAAGAACCGCCTGTACGCAGACGTTTCCGTATTCGATAACCACTATGCTATGTCCTGCCAGCTGGGTTATGTTGGCATGGGCAAGGACGACAACGGCGAGGATACCCCCGAGCTGTTCAACTTCGAGCAGTATATGACCCCTGTCTACTCCCAGCGCAACAGTACCACCGTTGTGACCTATGAGCTGACAGACTACATCTACCTGCTGAAGGAAAATGCTCTGAATAAGAACACCTTCGTTGTTACTACCTATGACTACGCACTGAACTACGCTACCTATGAGATCGGTATGCCCGACGAGTACGCCGATTTCTACTTTGACGGTCTGGAAGAGGGTCTGACCCTCAGTCCCAATGAGGTTTACTCTCTGGAGCCCCTGACCTACCCCGACGCATCCTGGGGCGAGCTGCTGGAGTTCACCTCCTCCAAGCCCAGTGTGGCAAGAATTGTCAACAACAAGATCGTGGCCTCCGGTTCCGGCAAGGCCAGCATCAAGGTCCGTGACCCCGAGACCAACAAGAGCATCACCTTCCCGGTGACGGTTCTTAAGGAGGATGACGAGGGCTACCGCCGTTACGACAAGCCGGTTGCGGATGTGTTCACCCTGTCCGGCTATACCACCGACAAGGCCTACTTCCAGCTGGACAGCAAGGATAAGGAGATCGGTGATACCGGCGAAAAGCGCTACTTCGAGGGTAACTACAGCCTGGCTATGTTCCCCTCCGAGGCAGTCACCCTGAACTACATCCTGGATGCTTATTTCCCCAATGATACCGAGGTGGTATTCGAGTCCAGCAACGAGAATATCGTTACCATCGATGAAAACGGCAAGGTCACAGCTATGGAAGAGGGCTTTGCATCCGTCACCGTGAAGGTGCTGATGGATGGCCGGAGCACCTACTACTCTGAGTCCGTTTCCGTGGAGGTCAAGGATCCCTACATTACCAACGGCGCAAGCCTGACCCACTACTTCGGTCTGGGCGGAACCGTTACCATTCCTGAGAAGCTCCATCTGAAGGAGCTGGGCAACTTCTCCTTCGCAAACTTTGATTACGTCCTCAAGACCGAGGAAGAGCTGGCCTTTGACGATGCCGAGGCTACCAAGCAGTGGTATATCGGTGAAGGCACCATCACCAAGGTCATCATCCCCGAGGGCGTGGAGAAGATCGGCGCTTACTGCTTCGCAAACCTGACCGCACTGGAGGAAGTGGTCCTGCCCTCTTCCCTGAACGCCATCGAATACGGTGCGTTCTACGGTTGTTCCGCTCTGGAGCGGATCACCTTCAGCGCAGAAAACAATGTGCAGATCATCAGCCAGAGTGCCTTTGAGGGCTGTAACCTCCAGGATACTGTGGATCTGAGCGCAGCCTGCGTCATCTCCAACTATGCCTTCGCCGGCAACCAGGAGATGAAGGGTATCATCACCACCGACGCACTGCTGTCCATCGGTGAGTATGCCTTCGCCGGCTGTAAGGACCTGGCTGATGTGACCATTGAGTCCAAGAAGGTCAAGTACGGTCCCTACGCTTTTACCGGATGTGAATCTTTGAAGTCCTTCTACGTCAACGCATCCGTCCTGCCTGACGGTATGTTCTACGAGTGTAAGGAAATGACGGAAGTGACCATCGGACCTGATGTCAATGAGATCGGTGAGTTTGCTTTCCGGGATACCAAGATCGCTTCCTTTACCGTAGATTCCGGAAACAAGGCATACAAGGCACAGACCGCCAACTACATCCTCTCTGCTGATGAGGCTACTCTGTACGCCGTAGCTCCCACCGTAAAGGGTGCATTCACCGCCGCACAGGCAGGCAATGCTGCTATTACCGCCATCGGCAAGGGTGCATTCTCTCACAATACCGCCATTACCTCTGTGGAGCTGCCCAAGGTCACCAGCATCGGTGATTACGGTATGGGCTCCGCCGAGGGCATCGAAACTGTGAAGCTGGGCAAGCTGGAGCAAATCGGCGAGTACGCCTTCTTTGAGACCTCCATTACCGAGCTGCCCCAGTTTGATGTGAATACCGCCATCGGCAAGTATGCCTTTGCCTATACTGACGTGACTGCGGTAACCATCCCCAATGAAATGACCGTTCCCGAGGGTGCTTTTGCTCAGTGTAAGAGCCTGGAAACGGTTACCATCGGCAATAATGTCATCCTGGAGGACTACGCCTTTAATATGGATAAAGACGAGTCCTTCGAGATCAAAAACTATGATGACGAGGCTACCGGCGAGAAGTATTTCTACTACACCTTCAGCTCCGCTCTTAAGAATCTGACCATCGGCACCAACGCTGTTGTCGGTGAGAATGTCTTCGCCGGCCACGCCAGTCTGGAAACTGTGGAGCTGGGCGCAGGCGCTGAGATGGGCTATATGGCCTTCTACAACTGCTCCAGTCTGCACACCATCGACCTGAGCAAGGTCAAGACCATCGGCGACTATGCTTTCTCCGGCGATGTGTATTACATCTGTCTGGATGAGGCTATGGCTTATGCTGCAGTCAGCCCTGAGGGCGAGTATATGTACACTCACCACGCACCTGCTATCGTCACTGCGGATATCTCTTCTGCCGAGTCTGTGGGCGAGTACGCATTTGCTTACTGCCGTGCTATGACCGATATGAAGCTGAATGACGCCATCACCGAGATTCCCCAGTACGCCTTTGCCGGCTGTATCTCTCTGCAGAACATCAACCTTGGTAAGGTGGTCACCATCGGTGACTACGCCTTTATGGAATCCGAGCTGCTGGCAAACGTTGACCTGAGTGCTACCGAGACCATCGGCAAGTACGCATTCGTCAACGGCAAGGCAGTTGCGGATGTGAAGCTGAATCCCAACGGCGTGACCATTGATGAGGGAGCGTTCGCTTACTGTGAGCTGCTCGCTGCTGTCAAGAACCTGAACAAAGCGACCTCCGTTGGCGACTATGCCTTCGCTTATACCGGTATGGTGGAAGCAAACCTGTCCGGAGCGGAGCACATCGGCACCCACGCTTTCCTGAAGGAAGAGCTGACGGACTTCACCGTCACTCTGGGTGAGAACATCAAGACCCTGGGGGACAACCCCTTTGCAATGTGTAAGCTGCAGCCCTTCAGCATCACCCAGGACAACGCCTTCAACGGTGTGAAGTACCCCGAGAGCGTATACACCTACGACCTCAGTGACACCGTCCATATCATTGACGGTTCCCTGTACGCCGAGGCGGAGAACGGCGGCTATGAGCTGATCGCTTATGCAGGTCCCGAGACCCGGGATGTAAAGGTGGCAGATAACACCGTGCGCATCGGCTCCTTTGCCTTTGCAGGCAGCGCAGCTGAGCGGGTGACCCTGCCCTACACCGCAACCTCTATCGGTCATAAGGCCTTCTACCTGTGTGATAATCTCCAGTATGTGGTATTCAACAGCTACTATGCCCCCATCCTGGAGGAGGAATTTGATTCCGCTTACTACGAGACCTACGATCATATCCCTGGCACCGGCAACTTCGGTGAATATACCGATTACGACGGCACCGAGGTCTCCATCGATGGCTTCGAGCTGCTGCCCTACTATATGTGGAACGCCACCGGCGGTATGTACTCCAACGTATTCTACGGCGCTAACTTCGTGGATTATGTGGGCTTTGTGGAGCAGAAGCTGACCATGGTCCGTCCTGCCAACGGTAAGAATTACGATTCCTTTATTATGAATCAGTATTTTGACCTGGTGATCGACGGTGCCAACGCAGCCGATGATGTGACACTGGCAGCCATCAAGGCTATCAACACCATCCCCGAGCGTGTTGCCTTCGAGGATAAGGCCATCGTGGATGCTGCCCGTGAGGCATACAGCAAGATCGCTACCACCGAGCAGCAGGCCCTGGTCACCAACTATGGCACCCTGGTCTCCGCTGAGCAGAGAGTGATCGCTCTGGATCCTGCAAATCAGGTGACGGAGGAAGAAGCTCCGGTGGAGGAGAAGAAGACCAATGCCGGCAGCATCTGGTTCCTGGTCGCTGTGGTGGTTCTGACCGCAGTATGTATCTTCCTGAGCAAGGTGGATATCAAGAAGCTGTGGACTGCCATTAAGAGCGTCAATTGGAAGGAACTGCCCAAGAACTTCTGGAATTGGCTCAAGGCTGTGCCCGGTAAGGTCCTCAGCTGGTGCAAGACCGTTCCCGGCAAGTGCAAGCTGCTGCTTGCTGCTGCCAAGGTCCTTGTGGGTAAGATCGCTGCCTGGATGGTCAAATTGGCAAAAAAGCTGCCCAAGAAGGAAAAAGCTGCTCCCGCTGAGGAAGAAGCATCGGTCGAGGAAGAAGCTTCTGTCGAGGAAGAGGCTACCGAAGAATAAGGTAAATCCTGAGTTTCCGCAGAACTGCGGCTCTGCGGAAACCAGGGTCAAGTTATGAAGGAAGATGCGGACTATGAAGAAAATCAAAGCAGTATTGACTGCCGCACTGCTGATCTTGGCGGTTCTTGTGATGGCCGGCTGCAGTGAGGAAGCCACTCCGTATCAGATCAATGACTCGGAGAATTACAGCGTCAGCGTCAAGTTTGACGCCAATGGCGGATATTTCGGCACCAACACCTATGTGATCGTGGACGCCTATAATATCTCCCAACTGAAACCCAACAGTGAGGGCGATGTACAGATCGCTCTGCTGGAACCCCAAAATGAGCTTAGAGGCATTGATGCCTACGAAGCAAAGAACCCCGGCTATTTCCTGGCCGGCTGGTACGCTGAGCGTACCGAAACGGCGGATGGCTACAGCTACAGCCGTAAGTGGGACTTTGAAGCAGACCGCCTGAGTGTGGATCCTGCCGAGACCTACTCTGCTGCAGAACCCGTTATGACATTGTATGCCGTTTGGGTTCCTGAATTTGAGATCGAATTTTATGACCGTGCATCCGGTGAACTTATGGAGGCTTATACCTTCAAGCCCAGCGAGGCGGAGAACATTAAGGTTCCTGCCTGGGATGAGGAGACCGGTGCCATCGAAATGTATAAGTTCCCCGAACGGGATGGTTATACCTTCCAGGCAGCTTATTACGATGCCGAGGGTACCAAGCCCGTGGATACGGAAACGGTGATCCACCCCGGTAAGGTGGATGAAGCTACCGGTGCGGCGGAGGATCCTTGCCTCAAGCTGTATCTGGACTGGACTGAGGGCGAATGGTACCGCATCTACAATGTAGAGCAGTTCCTGGACAACGCCAGCGTTTCCGGCAATTATGAGATCCTTGCGGATCTGGACTTTGAAGGCAAGATCTGGCCCACCTCTTTGGTGTACGGTAACTTCACCGGCTCCATCGTGGGTAACGGTCATACCTTCAAGAACATTGCTGTGGAGCAGACCAACAACTCCAAGGTCAATGCCGGTCTCTTTGGTTACCTGGCAGAGGGCGCCCAGCTGAGCGACCTGACCTTTGAGAATGTTTCCTTCACCATCAAGTCCGGCACCCGTGTGGCAGGCACCAGCTTTGGCCTGCTGGCAGGCACCATCTCCGAGAAGGCTGTGTTTGACAATGTAGCCATTACCGGTGGCCAGCTGATCATTGATTCCGGCTGCTACTTCGGTACCGACGACTACATCATCGGTCTGCTGTGTGGTATGGGCAGTGCACCCATCGACAGCTCCGATATCGCCTGCACCACCACCGGCGAAGGCTTGTGGGTCAGTGTGGCAGATGGTATCGTGACTCTCAGCGACGAGCCTGTGGGTGACCCCACGGTGCCCGCCGAAGAAACGGTCCCCGAGGAAACCCAGGAAGCGTAATTACTGATGTCAATTAGACATCCAATATAAAGGAGCATAATCATGAACAAGAAAATTCTGTCTGTCGTACTGTGCATTGCTTTGTGCATCAGTATGATGAGCATGCTCGCTGGCTGCGGCGGTGGCAAGGCTGATGCCTTTGTCATTATGACCGAACAGCTGGACGGCCTGTTCAATCCCTTCTTCTCTACTTCCGCCAACGATGGCACCATCGTTGGTATGACCCAGATCGGTATGCTGGGCTCCAAGTACGTAAACGGCGAAGTTGAGGTGGCTTACGGCGAGGATGAAGCCGTTGTTACCAAGGACTACGATGTGGTCGAAAATGACGATGGCACCGTTACCTACACCTTCGTTCTGAAGAACGGCATCCTGTTCTCCGATGGTCACCCTCTGACTATGGAAGACGTGCTGTTCAACTACTACGTCTATCTGGACCCTGTGTACACCGGTTCCAACACCCTGTACTCCACCGACATCCTGGGCCTGAATGAGTACCGTACCCAGACCGTGGGCTCCGGCTCCGATGACAGCGATGATCTGATCTCTTCCCAGGCTTCCACCAGAGCTATGGCCCGTATCAACGAGCTGGTGAACCTGTTCCACTCTGAGCTGAAGGCTTCCTCCACCAATGAGGTTCCCTACGAGGCTATGAAGGCTGCCATCCAGTCCTACTCTGTCAGCTCCGGCTATCAGAGTGCTATCTCCAATAACCCGGATGAGGTCACCAATGCCAACCTGCTGGAGGACTATGAGTACGCTCTGTCCGAGTTCAAGCAGGAGCTGGAGACCGACTACCTGGGCGCCAAGGATTCCTATGTGGATGCTCCCTACGACACCCATGAGGAATTTAAGGACGAGATCTTCTGCTTTATGTACACCGAGGGTTACGTGGATGTGGAGTATGCTGAGGGTGCTGACGGCAAGATCGACCGTATCACCATTGAAAAGCTGACTCCCCAGTATCCTGAGTCCATCACCACTAAGGAAGCTGCCATCGAGTACGTCTATGATGACGTAGTTGCCCGTCAGCTGGATATCATTCTGTACTACTGGGCAACCGGTACCACCCTGCAGACGGAGTTCACCGCAAAGGCGAAGGAAGTTATCCTCCACGAAAATGTTGCCGATGACGGCTCTCTGGCTGTTTCCAATATCTCCGGTATTGTTTCCCTGGGCCATACCGATGTTGCCGGCTCCACCATCACCGTGAACGGCACCGACTACACGGTCGCTTCTGCCCACAACGAGGATGGTACTGTGGCGAACGAGGGCGAGTACGATGTTCTGCAGATCACCATCGACGGCGTTGACCCCAAGGCTATCTGGAACTTTGCTCTGACCGTTGCTCCCCAGCACTATTACGGCGAGGGCAGCTCTGTGGGCGTGGATATTGCCAACGACCAGTTCGGCGTTGAGTTTGCAAGCTTCGACTTCATGACTGACATCGTCCAGTCCACCCGGAACATCAAGCTGCCTATGGGTGCCGGTGCCTATAAGGTCACCGACAGCGAGAACAGCGATGCTCCCGGCGAAAGCGCATTCTACATCAACAACGTTGCCTACTTTAAGATGAACGAGAACTTCCACACGGTAGGCGAAGGCATTGAAAATGCCAAGATCGACAAGATCCGTTATCAGATCGTCTCCTCCAACAATGCCATTGCTGCTCTGCAGGACGGCACTGTCCACTATATCTCCCCCCAGCTGACCACAGAGAACTACGATAAGCTGACGGATCTGGAATCCAAGGGTATCGTTAAGCTGGAGTCCGATCAGCTGGGCTACGGTTACATCGGTGTCAACTCCGCAAAGGTCAATGACATCAACCTTCGTAAGGCCATTATGTGTGCTATGAACACCTCCCTGGCGCTGGACTACTACCGCTCCGGTACCGCTGAGCGTATCTACTGGCCTATGTCCCGAATCAGCTGGGCTTACCCCAAGGGTGAGGCCGGTGAGGACAACGGCAAGGATTATCCCCAGATCGGCGCATGGAGCGACGACACCGCAAGAACCAACATCGAGCGTTATATGCAGGAAGCCGGTGTTTCTGCCGGTGACAGCGCTCTGAAGGTCACCTTCACCATTGCCGGTTCCAGCCTGCAGGATCACCCCACCTATAAGGTGTTCCGTGATGCTGCTGCACTGCTCAACGATATGGGCTGGGATGTGGAAGTCGTCTGCGATACCCAGGCTCTGACCAAGATCAACACCGGCGCCCTGGAAGTCTGGGCTGCTGCCTGGTCCTCCGCTCTGGACCCCGATATGTACCAGGTCTACCACAAGGATTCCACCGCTACCTCCACCCTGGCTTGGGGTTATAACTACCTGAAGACCAGCGGCAGCGCTGAGGAAATGGCCATTTTGACCGAGCTTTCCGACCTGATCGATCAGGCCCGTGAGACCGACGTTAAGGAAGACCGTGCCGCTCTGTACGAGGAAGCTATGGGCATGGTTCTGGATCTGGCGGTCGAGCTGCCTGTCTACCAGAGAAGCGTTCTGTATGCTTACAATTCCAAGGTGATCGATTCCAACAGCATTTCCACGGAGATCAACCCCTACTCTTCTCCGCTGGACCGCATCTGGGAGATCGAGTTCGCCGGATAACATTGGAGTGTTGTTATGTCTAACTTGAAATACATAGCCAAAAGATTATTATACTCCATCTTTATTCTGCTGGGCGTGTCCCTTATCATCTACTTTCTGATCCGGTTGATGCCCGTTGATTTTATCCAGGATAAGATCAACGCCATCAACCAGGGCGGTGCTACCGTCAGCGAAGAAACGGTTACCGCTATGTACGAGATGTACGGCCTGGGCGATAACAGCTTTATGGGCATTATGAAGGGTTACTTCAACTGGCTGGTGGCTCTGGCCCACTTTGACCTGGGCACCAGCTTCGTCCACGGCATTCCTGTTGCACAGGTTATTGTGGAGCATATGGGCGTGTCCTTCGCCATTGCGCTGATCGCTACCGTCTTTGAGTTTATGATCGCCATCCCTCTGGGCATCACCGCTGCTACCCATCAGTACAGCCTCCGGGACTACGTTGTTACCATTTTGGTTATGATCGGTATCTCCCTGCCCTCCTTCTTCTTTGGCAACATCCTCAAGGATCTGTTTGCGCTGAAGCTGGGCTGGTTCCCGGCATCAGGCCTGGTAAACGCAACGGTGTCCAACTCCGGTTTCGGCTTGATCCTGGACTACCTGCATCATATGTTCATTCCTGTGCTGACCATCGTCATTTTGAGCATTGGTCCCAGAATGCGTATGACCAGAGCCAATATGCTGGAGGTCATGAACTCCGACTACATCCGTACCGCCCGTGCCAAGGGTCTGCAGGAGCGTGTGGTCATCAATAAGCACGCCTTCCGCAACACCCTGATCCCCCTGGTCACCTCTCTGGCAGGTCTGCTTCCCAGCCTGTTTTCCGGTGCCATCATCACCGAGCAGGTGTTCAACCTGCCCGGTATCGGTAATATCGCTCTGGACGCTATGAACCGTGGCGATATTCCCTTTATTATGGGCTACAATATGTTCCTGGCGCTGCTGAGCGTACTGGGTGTCCTGCTGGCCGACCTGATGTACGGCCTGGTGGATCCCAGAGTAAAATTGGAGTAAGGAGGCGTATTTATGGAAGAGCTTAAGAATGAAGAAGTTCAAAGCAAGATCGTAGATACAGAAGAGCCTCTGGATAAGAATATCAAGCTGATGTCCCCCACCCGTATGGTGGTGCGCCGTTTCTTCCGTTCCCGTTTGAGTATCGTTGGACTGATCATGGTCGTCGGACTGTTCCTGTTCAGCTTTGTGGGACCTCTGCTGGTTGCGGATACCACAGCGGATTATTCCGATGATACCAAGTGGGGCGAGATCGAGTTGGATGAGAGCGGCAAGACCGAATACGCTACCGCCACCGCTACCTATACCGTGGACGGTGTGGAGTACACGGTGCGCCAGACCACCGAGAAGTATCTGAAGGACAACCTCCGTGCCACTCCTTCCAAGGAGCACCTACTGGGTACCGATAATGAGGGCTACGACGTGTTTGTGCGTCTGATGTACGGCGGACGGATCTCCCTGATCGTCAGTTTTATCGCTGTGTTCCTCATCACCATTATCGGTGTTGTCATGGGCGGCATTGCCGGTTACTTCGGCGGTGCCATCGATAACGTCATTATGCGTGTGTGCGATATTCTTATGTGTCTGCCCGGTGTTCCCATTTTGCTGATCATCAGTACCATTCTGGACGCATCGGATATCGATGCCAAGTACAGAATTTACCTTCTGATGATCTACCTGACCTTTATCTCCTGGCCCGGCACTGCCCGATTGGTCAGAGGTCAGATCCTCAGTCTTCGTGAACAGGAGTTCATGGTGGCTGCAGAGGCGATGGGTTACTCCACCGGCCGTAAGATTTTTAAGCACCTTGTCCCCAACGTGATGCCTCAGCTGATTGTGCAGATGACCCTGTCTTTGGGCAGCATGATTCTCTACGAAGCTACCCTCAGCTATTTGAATCTGGGCGTTAAGGCACCCTACGCCGCTTGGGGTACGATGATCAATATCATTTCCACCAACGAGGCAGTCCTGCAGAATCACTGGTACATCTGGGTGCCTGCAGGTGTGTGCATCGTGATTGCCGTTCTTGGCTTCAACTTCGTTGGTGACGGTCTGCGTGACGCAATGGATCCCAAGGGAAGGAGATAACTATGGCAGAAAAGACAAACAAGGGTTATCTCACCGGTAAAGAGATCCGTGCCATTACCAAGGCCAATGCCAAGGAAATGAAGCGCCTTGAGGCTTACAAAAACCGCAAGGCGGAGGAATCCGAATTTCTCAGCGAAATGAAAGATCCCAAGAACATTCTGGAGATCGAAGACCTGCACACCTTCTTCTTTACGGAGCAGGGTACCGTCAAGGCGGTCAACGGCGTGTCCTACGATGTTCCCAAGAATTCCGTCGTGGGTGTTGTGGGCGAATCCGGCTGCGGTAAGTCTGTTACCAGTATGTCCGTGATGCGTCTGATCCAGGGTCCTGCCGGTCAGATCGTGGACGGCAGCATTCGCTTCAATGCCTATGACTATAAGCGCAATGAAAAGGGCGAACCCATCCCCAAGGCCGGCGGCAAAGAGGGCGAGTTCGAGATGGAAGAGAAGATCTACGACATCGCTAAGATGCCCATCCATGAGATCCACCGGATCCGTGGCAAGCAGATCGCCATGATCTTCCAGGAGCCTATGACCTCCCTGAACCCCGTGTTCACCATCGGTGAGCAGCTGGACGAGGTGACCCTCATCCACGTTCCCGGTGCTACCAAGGAGCTGGCCAAGGCCAAGTCCGAAGAGATGCTCCGTCTGGTGGGTATCATTCCCGAAAACGTTTATAATGCATTTCCCCACGAGCTGTCCGGCGGTATGCGCCAGAGAGTGATGATCGCCATGGCACTGGCGGCTGAGCCCCGTCTGATCATCGCTGACGAGCCTACCACCGCTCTGGACGTGACCATCCAGGCACAGATTTTGGATCTTTTGCAGGATATCAAAACCAAGATCGACGGCTCTATCCTGCTGATCACCCACGATCTGGGTGTGATCGCAGAGATGGCGGATTATGTGGTGGTTATGTATGCCGGCAAGGTCATCGAAAAGGGTACTGTTTTTGAGATCTTCCAGGATCCCAAGCACCCCTACACCATTGGCCTGCAGAAGTCCAAGCCTACTATGACCTTGGATGACTCTACTGAGCTGTACAACATCCCCGGCAACGTTCCCAACCCCATCAATATGCCTGACCACTGCTACTTCAAAGAACGCTGCGCAAAGTGCACTGCCAAGTGCAGCGGTGACTATCCCGGTATGATCCAGGTAAGTCCCACCCACTTTGTCGCCTGCCACCTGTACGACGAGGAGAACGAAAATGGCTGAAGAAAAAGTATTGAATAATGAAGCCGCTCCCGTGCAGTACGATGACGCAGCGGAGCAGGCTGCCTATCTGGAAAAGCGGAAAAAGCAGCACGAAGAGGACTTCCAAAAGCCCTTTGATCCCGAAGCCATTCTGGAGGTGCGCCATCTGCGCAAGACCTTCCCCATCAAGAAGACAATGATGGGCAAGGTGACCCGGGAACTGGTGGCTGTGGATGACATCTCCTTCAAGTTGATGCCCGGTGAGACCTTGGGTATCGTGGGCGAGTCCGGCTGCGGTAAGACCACTGCCGGCCGTGCCATCTTGAAGCTGCACCAGCCTACCGCCGGTCAGATCATCTTTGACGGCAAGGATATCACCAACTATAAGTCCAAGGATATGCGGCAGATCCGCAAGGAAATGCAGATCATTTTCCAGGACCCCTATTCCTCTCTGCCTCCCAGAAGCACCGTCGGCGGTATTCTGAGTGAGCCTGTGGAGGTCCACAAGATCGTGCCCAAGGATCAGATCAAGAGCTATGTTCTGGAGCTGATGGATAAGTGCGGTTTGCGGGATTACTATTATGAGCGTTATCCCCACGAGTTCTCCGGCGGTCAGCGCCAGAGAATCTGTATCGCCCGTGCATTGTCGGTTAATCCCAAGCTGGTGATCTGTGACGAGCCTGTCTCCGCCTTGGACGTTTCCATCCAGGCACAGATCATTAACCTTTTGAAGGATCTGCAGCGGCAGATGAATCTGGCTTATGTGTTCATTTCCCACGATCTGAGCGTGGTCAAGTTCATTTCTGACAAGATCGGCGTTATGTACCTGGGTGGTATGATGGAGTTTGGTACCAAGGAGGATATCTTTAAGAATCCTCTGCATCCCTACACCAAGGCGCTGTTCTCCGCTGTGCCCAATCCCGATCCCACCGCAAAAATGGAGCGCATCAAGCTCCAGGGCGATATTCCTTCTCCTGCCAATCCTCCCAAGGGTTGCCGGTTCCATACCCGCTGTCCCTACGCCACGGAGAAGTGTAAGCACGTAGTGCCGGAGTACAGAGAGTACGAGCCCGGCCACTTCGCTGCCTGCCATCTGCTGGATGAGGAATAAAAATGGCGAAAAAGAAGAAAGAAAAAATCATATATGTGGATGACGGACGGACCGTAGCGGATATGTCGGGTGTCACCGGCACCCGGTTGTCCCGGGATGCCTGGCGCTCCAAGTCTACCGCCAAAGAAAAATGGCAGACCTACTGGGACGCTGTAAAAAGGATGTTCGGCCCTATGATGGCAGTCATCTGCGGCATCTGCATCATCTATATGATCTTGTATTTCGTTTTCTTGTTCATGTATTAAAAAATTGGCTTCACTTTTGTGAAGCCAATTTTTTTATAATTTCTTTCAATTTTCGTTGTAAAAGAACAGTGTCGATCTTGCTGTAGGCAAAGTGTCCGGAGCTTTCCAGTACGGCATTGGTGATATAGGGATGCTTATCCAAATACTTGCATGAGCGCATGCTCACCAGCTCGTCGTGCCGGGACTGGAAGGTAAGGGTTGGGGTTTTCAGCTGCGGCAGGCGCTTGACCGTTGCCCGGCACTCCTGCAAAAGCTCCCAGAATCGGGGCGTCCAGCCGATATATTTCCAAAGTTTTGGGGTCAGCTGAACACTGCTGGCTGCCTCCATCGCCCGGGAAGAACAGTTGTTTTCAGGGATTCCTAAGGCCATTTGTACAGATTGAACCGCAGCTTTGGGGCGGACAAAGGGGGTCAGGGGCACATTCAACAGGAACAGCCCGCAGACCTTATCCGGGCAACGGATAGCCTGGCGGATCGCAAACAGGGTGCCCATAGAGTGGGCGATGATCAGTACTCGCCGGTGGGTCAGCAGGATTTCATCCAACTGCTGTGCCACCTGAGTTTTCCACTTTTCCATGCTGGTACGGGAGAAATCCTCGACGCTGCCCCCGTGACCATCTAAAAGAATATTGTAGATCGACCAGCTTTCCGGGATCAGCGGCAGCAGAGCCTGAAAATGAGCGGGCGTACCCACAATGCCGTGGATCATTAAAACGGCTGTGCTTGCATTTTCTGCAATGCGGATGTAGGTTTCGTGCTCCATACCATCACCCCTTTTTATTTACTATATCATAGCTGAAAACCAAAAAAGAAAAGAATTTGTAAATTCCGGTTTATCGAGCCATCAGATTAGCACATCCAAAGGCTCCCTTGCCTAAAGGGAGCTGGCAAAAATCTTTGATTTTTGACTGAGGGATTCGCAGCAATCGGCATCAGTATACGATAGATTTAGGCGAATTCGTACAATATCCCC
>JAFSFK010000035.1 GCA_017435245.1 Oscillospiraceae bacterium
CGCTATGCCGGTATGACCGTGCATACCCGTTTTCCGCCGGAACCCAACGGCTATCTGCATATTGGCCACTGCAAGGCGCTGATCATCGACTTCGGCACTGCTGAGAAGTTCGGCGGTATCTGCAACCTGCGCATGGACGACACCAACCCCACCAAGGAGGATGAGGAGTTCGTGGAAGCCATTAAGGAGGATATCCACTGGCTGGGCTTTGACTGGGGTGACCGTTTCTTCTACGGCTCCGACTACTTCGAGAAGGACTATGAGTATGCTGTTGAGCTGATCAAGAAGGGACTGGCTTACGTCTGTGAACTGACTCCCGAACAGGCCAAGGAGTACCGTGGCGACCTGAATACTCCCGCCACCTCCCCCTGGCGTGACCGTCCGATTGAAGAAAGCCTGGATCTGTTTGAGCGTATGCGCAACGGCGAATTTGAGGAGAACAAATATACGCTCCGGGCCAAGATCGATCTTGCATCCGGCAATTTTAATATGCGTGATCCGGTGATCTACCGCATCCGCCATATGCACCATCACCGCCAGGGTGACAAGTGGTGCATCTACCCTATGTACGACTTTGCCCATCCCATTCAGGATGCACTGGAGGGCATTACCCACTCTCTGTGTTCTCTGGAGTTTGAGAATCACCGCCCCCTGTACAACTGGGTCGTGGAAAACGTTTCCGTCCCCCACCATCCCCGGCAGATCGAGTTCGCCCGTCTGGGCATCGACCACACTGTCCTTTCCAAACGTAAGCTGAGAGCTTTGGTTGAAAATGGCTATGTTTCCGGCTGGGATGATCCCCGTATGCCCACCCTTTGCGGTCTGCGCCGCCGTGGTTACACCCCCAAGGCTATCCGTAATTTCTGCGACCGTGTTGGCGTTGCCAAGAGCCCCAACACCATCGAGTACGGTTTCCTGGAGTACTGCCTGCGTGAGGATCTGAACGAAAGCGCAAAGCGGGTTATGGCAGTTGTCAAGCCCGTGAAGCTGACCATCACCAACTATCCCGAGGGCAAGAGTGAGACCGTGGTGGTTGAGAACAATCCCAACCGACCCGAGGACGGCACCCGTGAAGTCAGCTTCTCCGGTCATCTGTGGATCGAGGCTGATGACTTCCTGGCCGAACCCATTCCCAAATACAAGCGTCTGTATCCCAATGGACCTGAGTGCCGGCTGAAGGGTGCTTACCTGATCCAGTGCACCGGCTGTGTTACCGATGACGAGGGCAATGTGATCGAAGTTCTGGCAACATACGATCCCGAATCCCGTGGCGGTGATCCCGCAGACGGCCGTAAGGTCAAGGGTGCCACCATCCACTGGGTGGATGCCGAAACCGCTGTGGATGCAGAGGTTCGCCAGTACTCCAATCTCTTTGACGATCCCGATCCCGACGCCGCAGGCAAGGACTTCCTTGCATGCTTGAACCCCAACTCTTTGGAGGTCCTCACCGGCTGTAAGGTAGAGGCAAGCCTGCGTGATGCCAAGGCAGGTGAATCCTTCCAGTTTATGCGCCTGGGTTACTTCTGCCCGGACAGTAAGGATTCTTCCCCTGACCATCTGGTATTCAACCGCAGTGTCAGCTTGAAGGACAGCTTCAAGCCCGGTAAGTAAATGAAATCTCGGACTGCAAATACGCAGTCCGAGATTTTTATTGCAATTGCGCTCATCCGTATGTTAGAATAAAAAATAAAAGGAGGTACGTTTATGAGAGCAACAGACTATCGCCGTATTGCACGGGAATCCCTGGCCGGCAACTACTGGCAATCCGTGCTGTCCGCTTTTGTCGCCGCTTTCTTCGGTGCATTGATGGTCAGCAGCAGTATTACCCTTGACTTTGATCTTGAAAAGCTGAGAGAGTATTTTGCACAGTTTCCAAGGATCATCACCCTTGTTGCCGGCATTACCGGCAGTATTTCCAGCGCCCTGTCCTTTGTCTTCTTGATCTTGGGCGGTGTGATCCAATTGGGCTATGCTCAGTATCTTCTGAAGCAGCACGACCACCAGGAACGCCGGATCAACGACCTGTTTTCTCAGTTTGACCGGTTTGGTCAAGGCTTTCTGCAGCACTTTTTGCGGGGACTGTTCACCGCACTTTGGTCACTGCTGTTTGTTATTCCCGGTATCATCAAAGCCCTCAGCTACTCTATGACACCTTTCATTATGGCAGAAAACCCTCAAATGACCGCCAGAGAAGCCATTAATGCCTCTAAGGTGCTGATGGACGGACACAAATGGGAGCTGTTTTGTCTGGGGTTTTCCTTCATCGGCTGGAATCTTTTGAATATGCTGACCGCCGGCATCGGTTCACTGTTCCTAAATCCATATACCAATGCCGCCTATGCCGCATTCTACCGTGACATTTCAAAAAAGACAACTTATCAAGAGTCTTTAAACTTTTAACAAAACCGCCGCAGTCCGATTGGTCTGCGGCGGTTATTCCATCTTCAAATTCCAGTTCATTGCACTGTGTCAATAGAATTCGCAGGGGCAGATACCTGCGGTCTGCCCGATAAATTGGGTTAATAAAGCATCACAGACAGCAATGCCACCATAATGATGATACTAATAATGATACACACAGAATTGATGGCACTGGAAAGGCCGGTGTCCTCCTTCAGCTCCGCAGTAAAGCCGGGAACCGCTGCGCCGATGGGAGCAAAGGCCAGCAGCACCAGGGTCTGCCGCACCTCCAGTTCAAAGGGCAGCAGGAAATAGAATACAGCTGCCAATACCGCAGCAATTGAATAACGCATCACAACGATCTTAATAAGATGTCCGATCTGCTCTTTCTTTGCTTCCAGTTTGAAGCCAACGCCGATCATCAGCATCGCCACAAAGGCATTGCCGCTGGAAATGATGTTGGCAAACTCCACCACCGGTGCAGGCAAAGTGATCTGCAGCAAAGAGAGGATCAGCATAATAATGTACGCAAGAAAAGGCACCGAGGTCAGCAGCGCTTTGACAACACGCTTAAAGGAGAATCCGCTGCCATCCTTGATGGATACGGCAACACCGTAAGTACCACCCAGGCAGACAAAAGCATTGCCGGTATCAAAAATGCTGGTAGCCACCACCCCGGCAGGACCCAAAAAGCTGGAGATAAAGGGCATGGCAAACACGCCGATGTTGTATCCGGGCAGATTCAGCACATCAAAGGCCCGCTGCTCGTTTGTTTTTTTCAGGTTCACAAGGCAAGCTGCCACACCGTACACCACACCGGCACCTAAGCCCAAAACCGCCAACAGCAGCATAGACACATCCAGCGTGGTTCCGGAAAAGCTTTTCACGATAGCTGCGGGCAAGGTGATCTTTATAACGATCTTGGAAAGGGTATCGAATGCACCCTCCTTAAAAAAGCCGATCCTGCGCAGCACAAATCCCAAAACGATGATGGCTACGAAACAACCGGCACGAATCAGTACATCCTGCATTGATCTGTCTCCTTTTACCGCCAGCTTACCAATTCTTCGGCCGGCTTACGTTTCTTCTGGCGGAGCTTATCTCCCTCTGCGGGGTAACCCAGTGTGATCACCAGACGCACAGGCTGGGAAAGATCGCAGATCTTGCGGATCTTCTCATCATCCAGCCACCCCAGGATACAGGTGCCAAGC